>CAISDL010000060.1 GCA_903884065.1 uncultured Actinomycetes bacterium
CAACCGCGAGAACCTCGAGCAGCACGCCGAGTTCCTCGAGCAGCTGACCCCGGAGGAGCAGAACTACTACCGGGAGTGGTTCAAGACCATCCCGCTGTGGCTGGACCTCGGCGGGGTCCGGGTGGTGCACGCGTGCTGGCACGAGCCTTCGATGCGCGTCATCGAGAACGAACTCGGATCGAACCGCTTCACCAGCACCGAGCAACTGGTCTGCGCGGCAACCCCGGGAACCGACCTCTATGAGGCGATCGGCGTCCTGCTGTGGGGGCCCGCGATCGACCTGTCCGCCCACGACCAGCCGCCCTATCGCGATGACGACGGGCGCATGCGTTACGACGCGCGGGTCCGTTGGTGGCTTCAGAACGCGACGACGCTGCGCGACCTCGCGGTCGTCGACGGATACACCACCGAGGACGGTCTGCCGTATCCGCTCCCGCCGGACAAGCCAGTCGCTGTCCAGGAACTGTCATACGTGTACACCTCGGAAGTGCCGGTGCTGTACGGCCACTACTGGCGCAGGGACAACCCGGAACAGTTGCTGGACTGGACCGAACGCACCGCCTGCGTGGATTTCAGCGCGGTCAGCGGTGGGACCCTGGTCGCCTACCGGTGGAGCGGGGAGCCCGCCATCCATCCGGGGAATTACGTGCCCCATGGAGCCGATGCGGTGTTCCGCGATCCGGCCGACTGAACCATCCGACTGGCGGTAGCATCGGTCGTCTCAAGCCTGTCGATGCACAACCAAATGAAAGTGATGTCGTTATGGATGCGGCCGAAGCGTTTCGCAAATTGATCCTCAGCCGTTCCGGCCAGGACGCGGCCACCAGGGAATTGACGAACGTCACTTTCTTCATGGGAGCCGGCTTCTCCAAAACCTGGGATCAGACGTCGCCGACCGGGTACGACTTGTTCACTTTTCCCAAGGAATTCATTGCCGACATCGCGACCGCGATAGAAATCGACGAACTTCTGACGCAACCCGGTTATCCAACCGTCGAGGACACCGCGCCGACCAAGTTCAAAGAACTCCTGTACAACCTGAACATGCAGCTCAAGTACCCCGGAATCCGGACACGGTACATGGATGAGAACAGCATCCGGTATGCGATCGACGAGATCAAGGCGATCGTGCAGAAACGCTTCGAAACCATATCTTCGCTCAACTACTACGACGAGGCACTGGAGCGGTTCCCGGTGAACAAGCCGACCGAGAACCAAACGGGAATTCTGCAATTCTTCCAGTGGCTGAGCGAGCGGAAGATAAACGACGACGGTGCCGCCCGCGGTATTCATGTCGACTTCCTGTCGACGAATTACGATTATGTCATCGAGACAATTCTGGACAACACCGGCGACCGAAACGCCGTGCGAAATACTTATCGCGGCGTCTCGCCGCGACTCGTCGGCGGAAAGCGCAATTCGAACGTCATCCAGGACTCTTGGTCGGTGATGTCGCTACTCAAGATCAACGGCGGATTCGAAATCATACCGTCAGGCAACGAGTACGAATTCGACTACCGGCAGCGTTCCTTCGATGACATCCGGATGCGGGCTCCGGAGATCATGATGCCGTCGAAGGAGCAGGACTACTCCAACCCCTACTTCACATCGATCTTCCCCAAGGCTGTCCGACTTCTACAGGAGAGCGAGATCCTCGTCCTCGTCGGATACAGCCTGTCGGAGGAAGATGCGCTGCTGCGGTTCATGATTCACCAGTTCGCCGAAGACCTTCGCGACGTCCAGGGCAAGTACATCTTCTACATCGACTACACCGATGACGACGTTCTGAACGAGCGACTGCAGGGATGCTTCCGTTACATGAACCGCATGGACGTCAACAACGTCTTCACCTACTCGGGCGGCTTCATGAACTGGATCGCCGACATCGTCAAGGACGGCTGATCCGGCGAAAGACGCTGGGCGCCAAGGACGCCCGCCGTGACCGGGATGTCCTCGACACCCTCCATCAACTCGATGAGCCACTGTTCAGAGCCCGGGCGGACCGGCGCGAAGCCGACACCGCAGTTACCGGAGATCACCGTCGTCACCCCGTGATTGGCGGATGGCTCCAGCACGTCGGTGGTCGTCCGGCCTAACCGTCGCTCTTTCGGCGGAACCAGTTCCGTTTCGGCGCGGCGGCCACCGCATCAGCGGCGTGACCGTCGCACCACTGGCCGGCGGGCACGGTTCGCTTCACCGCGTCGACGTGGCTCCCGCAACCAGCCCATGTGGTTTTTCCACAGACACGGCACTTCGCGGCACGGCACATGTGGGTCTCCTCAACAGTCCATATCGGCGTATGTCAGTACCCGATACTATACCCCCTATGGTATACAGATGAGAATACGCAGAGCCAAACAGATGAGAGCTGCGGACGATCGCGCCGGCCGAGAACGTCGGTCGCGATCGCTGGTTCCCCAGCAGCGCAATGGCTTTCGTTCGGAAGGAAGACGACGTTGAAACCCCTGGCAGCGATCCCGCGCCTACTCAAGCGGTACTGGGTGCTCACGATGGTCCTGGTGGCGCTGTTCACCGCAGCGGCGGTGGTGAGCCGGCTGCGGAGTTTCTTCGATTCCGACAAGCCCTACATCGCGGCATCCGAGCCGGGCGATGTGATCCGGCCGATCAACACCAAGACGGTCACCTACGAGATCGTCGGGCCGCAGGACGCGTCGGGCCGGGTGAGCTACCTGGATGTCAACGGAAAGACGATCGAGGCGAGTTTCACCTCGCTGCCCTGGTCGGTGACGGTGAGCACCACCGACCCCGGGGTGCTGGCCAACGTCGTCGCCCAGGGTGACACCGCCGCGCTGGGTTGCCGGATCCTGGTCAATGACAGGCTGGTTGCCGAGGATCAGGCCGAGGGCCGCGACGCCCAGGCGTTCTGTCTGGACAAAGCCGCATGAGCGCCCACGACGTGGAGTCGGGCACCGACACCCGGAGCTCCTTTCACCGCACCATCCGTGCTCTTGCGGTTCCGATCATCCTGATCTGGGTGGTCTACACCGCCGCGGTGAATCTGCTTGTCCCCCAGGTGGAGAAGGTCGGCATGGCCAACGCCGTGTCGATGTCGCCGCAGGACGCACCGGCGGTGATCGCCGCCAAACGCATGGGTGCGAAGTTCGGAGAGTCCACCTCCGACAGCATCGCCATGGTCGTGCTCGTGGGTGACGAGCCGCTGGGCGAGGATGCGCACCGCTACTACGACACCCTGGTGAACAAGTTCGAGGCCGACTCCGAGCACGTGGAGCACGTCGCGAACTTCTGGGGCGACATGATCACCGCCGCCGGCGTGCAGAGCAGCGACGGCAAGGCCGCCTACGTCCAGCTGAATCTGGTCGGCGATCAGGGCAGCACCCAAGGCAATAAGTCTGTCGACGGGATTCGCGAGATCATCGCCGACACCCCGCCCCCGGCGGGTCTGCAGGCCTATGTCACCGGCCCGGCACCGCTGACCACGGACTCCCTGGAGGCCAGCGACGCCGGCATGATCAAGATGACCGTGGTCACGATGATCGTCATCACGATCATGCTGGCCATCGTCTACCGCTCGGTCAGCACAGTGCTGCTGATTCTCGCCATCGTCGGGATCGAGATGGGTTCGGCCCGCGGCACGGTCGCGTTGGTCGGCAAGCTGGGTCTGATGGACTTCTCGACGTTCTCAGTCCCGTTGATGACGGCACTGGCGATCGCCGCGGGCACCGACTACGCGATCTTCCTCATCGGCCGCTATCACGAAGCCCGCCAGAACGGCGAGGATCCGGAGTCGGCCTACTACAGCGCATTCCGCGGGGTTGGCCACGTCATCCTCGGTTCCGGGCTGACCATCGCCGGCGCGATGCTGACCCTGCGGTTGACCCGGCTGTCCTACTTCAACTCCCTGGCCTACCCGTCGGCGCTGGCCCTGATCATCGTCGTCGCCGCCGCGATGACCGTCGCCCCCGCCATCCTGGTCGTGGCCAGCCGGTTCGGACTGCTCGATCCCAAACGGATGATGAAGACCAGGGGGTGGCGCAAGGTCGGCACCGCGACGGTCCGCTGGCCCAAGCCGATCCTCGCCGCGGCGACCACCGTTGTACTGCTCGGCATCCTGGCCATGATCGGCTACAAGACCAGCTACGACGACCGCCGCTACATCCCGGCCGACGTGCCCGCCAACGTCGGGTACACCGCCGCGGAGAAACATTTCAGCACAGCCCGGCTCAACCCCGACATCATGACCATCGAGTCCGACCACGACATGCGCAACCCGACCGACATGATCGTGCTGGACCGAATCACCAAGGCGCTGTTCCGGATCCAGGGCATCGCGATGGTCCAGGGCATCACCCGGCCCCTGGGCTCACCGATCGCCCACAGTTCGATCCCGTATCAGATCAGCATGTCCTCGGTCCCGATCACCCAGAACCTGCAGTTCCTCAAGCAACGCGTCGGCGACATCAGTGGGATGTCCGAGGACCTCGGCGCGATGATCGCCTCGATGACGCAGATGCAGAACCTCATGACGCAGATGTCGGCGTCGATGAACGGCACCGTCGACTCCGCCAACGGGATGGTGGACTCCGCCCGCGGAATGGTCGGATCCGGACAGCGCAGCGTCGAAGACATGAACGCCATGAAGACCACGCTCGACCAGATGCGCGACAACCTGGCTGATTTCGACGACGCGGTGCGCCCGTTCCGCAACTACTTCTACTGGGAACAGCACTGCGACAACATCACCGCGTGCGACGGCATCCGGTCGGCCTTCGACGCCATGGATGGCGTCGATAAGTTCAGCGACAACATGGCGGCCCTGCAGACCGATGTCGGCGCCATGATCGGCGGCATGGACCAGATGGTCAACGGGATGGACCAGATGGTCGGCGGGATGGGCGAGATGAACACCCTGTTCCCGCAGATGGTCGCCCAGTTCCCGCCGATCATCGCCACGGCCACCACCATGCAGGGCACCCTGCAGACCATCCACAGCAGCTTCGACGGACTCATCACCCAGATGCAGCAGATGACCGACACCGCGACCGCGATGGGTGAGGCCTTCGACGCCTCCAAGAGCGACGACTACTTTTATCTGCCCCCGGAAGTCTTCGCCAACCCCGACTTCCAGAAGGGCCTCAAGCTGTTCCTGTCGCCGGACGGCAAAGCGGCACGGCTGATCATCACCCACGACACCAATCCCGCTTCCGAGGAGGGCATTTCGGTCGTCGGCGACGAACTCGTCGCGGCCCACGAGGCGGTCAAGGGGACGTCGCTGGCCGGGGCCGACATCTACCTGGCCGGGACTGCGGCCACCTATCGCGACATCCAGTCCGGTGCCAAGTACGACACCATGATCGCCGCCTTTGCCGCGCTGACCCTGATCTTCATCGTGATGCTCATCATCACCCGTGCGCTGGTCGCCTCGATCGTGATCGTCGGCACGGTGGTGATCTCCCTCGGCGCCGCATTCGGCATCTCGGTGTTCATCTTCGAACGAATCGTCGGGATCGAACTGAACTGGATCGTTCTCGCCTTCGCGGTGATCATCCTCATGGCCGTCGGCAGCGATTACAACCTGCTGCTGGTGTCCCGGTTCAAGGAGGAGATCGGCGCCGGCATCAACACCGGCATCATCCGATCCATGGGCAGCACCGGAACCGTCGTGACCGCAGCAGGATTGGTGTTCGCGTTCACCATGGGTTCCATGATCTCCGGCGACCTGCTCAACGTGGGCCAGGGCGGCATGACCATCGGCATCGGCCTACTGCTGGACACCTTGATCGTGCGATCGCTGATGACGCCGTCGATCGCGGCCATTCTCGGTCCATGGTTCTGGTGGCCGTTGAAGGTGCGCGCACGTCCCTCCTACTCCGAGCGCATGCATCATGTGACCAGGCGCAACGCCGTGTTCGAGGACATCTTCAATCCGGAACCGCACCGCCATGACGACGGGGACGCCGCACCGGAGGATGACCGGGTGCCTGTCGGCGCGACCTGACCGGCGCGGGTCTACTGCTACGCGGATCTGCGGCAAATCCGCCACTTCCCGTCCTGATGCTGCACGAGGCCGGCGATCTCCAGCATGGCCAACGGGCCCAGCACGCCGGCCGCGGGTAGGCCCGCAGAGACGGCGATTTGGTCAGGGGTCCTGGCGGCACGGGCCGGTAGTGCCTCGTAGACGACCCGTTCGGTGTCGGTGAGAGCATCGAGGGGGTCGGCGGGGCGCGGTAGTTCGTCCGCGAATTCACCTGAGCGGCCGATGATCTCGCGAACATCATCGGCCCGGGTGATCAGCTCCGCGCCAGCCTGAAGCAGAGCATGGCAGCCCGTCGAGGCCGCGGAGGTCACCGGTCCCGGCACGGCGCAGACCACACGACCCAGCGCCCGCGCCCAAGCGGCGGTGCTTGCCGCGCCGCTCCGGATACCCGCCTCGACCACCACCGTCGCACCCGACAGTGCGGCGACAAGTCGGTTGCGGGTGAGGAAGCGGTGTCGCGCCGGTCGCACACCGGGCGGGTACTCGCTGACCAGCAGTCCGTTTCGGCTGATGCGATGCAGCAGTGCCGAATGGCCGGCGGGGTAGAGCACATCCACTCCCCCGGCCAGAACCGCCACCGTCAGTCCGTCGACCGCCAGGGCCGCCCGGTGGACGGCGCCATCGATGCCGTACGCGCCGCCGGACACGATCGTCACGTCGTTCTCGGCAAGGCCCGCCGACAGATCCGCCGCGACGTGCTCGCCGTAGGCGGTGCAGGCGCGGGTCCCGACGATCGCCGCGGCACGCTCGCTGACCTCGTCGAGTCGCAGTGGGCCGACCACCCAGAGCGCCATCGGAGCACGGCCCTGCGGCCTGTCGCGCACGGGCGCCCCGGCGAATGCCGTGAACGCCAGCACGGGCCATTCGTCGTCGTCCGGGGTGATGAGGCGCCCGCCGCGCCCGCTGAGCGCCTCCAGATCCTCTGCAGCGCAATCGATGTCGCGTCGCGCCCCGGTGTAACGCTGCACCGACGGCTCGACGGCGCCGCGGCGGACCCGCTCGGCGGCTTCGATCGGCCCCACCCGGCCGGCCAGCTCCGCCAAGGCGGCACACGGCGCCTCCGCGACCCGGGACAGGTAGGCCCAGGCGCGCAATCGCTGTTCGTCGCTCATACCTTCACCTCGGTCTGCCGGAAGCTCAGCGCCACTGTCACGTCATCCAGACTCGGCGCGGTCCGGCCGGCAAGGTCGGCCAGTGTCCACGCGACCCTCAGCGTGCGATCGACCCCTCGGATGCTGAGCAGCCCACGCTCCAGCGCCGTCTTCAGCGGAGCCATCACCGGGTTTGGTGGCCGAAAGCGCCGGCGCAGCACCGTGCCGCTGACCTCCGCATTGGTGGTGACCCCGTGCGAACTCCAGCGTTCGGCCGCCGCTGCCCGGGCGTGGGCCACCCGGGCGCGAACCACCTCGCTGCTCTCGGCCGCCTCCGCGGTGAACGCGCCGGCCCGGACGGCATGCAGGTGCACCCGCAGATCGACGCGGTCGAGCAGCGGCCCGGACAACTTCCCCAGATAGCGGCGCCTCTCCAGGGCCGAGCACCGGCAGTCCCTCGGATCGATCCGGGCGCACGGACACGGGTTGGCCGCAAGCACCAGCTGGAATCGGGCCGGATACCGCACCACACCGTCTCGGCGGGCCAGCCGAACCTCACCGTCCTCCAACGGGGTCCGCAGTGCTTCCAGCGCGCTGAGCCGGATCTCCGCGCACTCGTCGAGAAACAACACACCCCGGTGGGCCCGGCTGATGGCCCCGGGACGGGCGAGCCCCGAGCCGCCGCCGACCAGCGCGGCCACACTCGAGGAGTGATGCGGTGCGATGAACGGCGGGCGGGTGACCAGCGGCATGCGTTGGGAGAGCAGACCCGCGACCGAATGGATGGCCGTCACTTCGAGGGCTTCGCTGTCACTGAGGTCCGGCAATAGGCCTGGAAGCCGTTGCGCCAGCATCGTTTTCCCCACCCCGGGCGGTCCGGTGAGCATGAGGTGGTGGGCGCCGGCCGCGGCGACCTCGACGGCGAATCGGGCCTGGGTCTGCCCGACGATGTCCGACAGGTCCGCCATCGGCTGACTTTCCGGCCGCGGGTTGGCGGTTCGTTCTTCGGCCCCGGTGCCGTCTTCAAGCCACTGCTGCAGGTCACGCAGGGTGCCGACGCCGTGTACGGCGATACCGTCGACCAGACTGGCCTCGGCGAGGTTGTCGCTGGGGACCACGACGGCGGGCCACCCCTGCTGCTTGGCGGCCAGCACCGCCGGCAGCACCCCGTTCACCGGACGGATTCGTCCGTCGAGGGCCAATTCTCCCAGCAGAACCGTCTTCTCCAGCCGATGCCACGGGGTGCGACGCCCGGCGGACAGGATCGCGCACGCCAATGCGATGTCGTACAGGGATCCGGTCTTGGGCAGGGTCGCCGGCGACAGCGCCAGGGTCAGCCTCGACATCGGCCAGTTGTTGCCGCAGTTGGTGACCGCGGCCCGGACCCGGTCGCGGGATTCCTGCAGTGCGGCGTCGGGAAGGCCGACCAGATGCACGCCTGGCAGACCGGAGGTGACATCGGCTTCGATCTCCACGATGGTGCCGTCGAGGCCGCGAACCGCCACCGAGAATGCCCGTCCGAGCGCCATCAGCCGACTCCCCGTAGGTGCATGACCTCAGGGGTGCGGCGCCGGCCGACGCGCACTCCCACGACGTCGATCCTCAGGCTCGGCCATCCGTCGTCCTGACCGGCCAGCCACAGACCGGCCAGGCGACGGATGCGCCGGACCTTCTGCGGGGTGACCGCATGTTCCAGCCCACCGAACCCGTCACCGGTGCGGGTCTTGACCTCGACGAAGACCACCGTCCCCGGGCCGTCGGTCGCGATCAGATCCAGTTCGCCGTAGCGGCACCGCCAGTTGCGCTGCAGAATCCGCCAGCCCAGGGATTGCAGATGCTCAACGGCGACCTGCTCCCCGAGGGCGCCGAGTTCCTGTCGGCTGAAAGTCGTCATGGGCCCAGCGTCTGCGGGGAGTCCGACGGAACCCGCCGGGCAAGCGCCGACAGGGTGGAGCTATCCCCAGAGCCTCACGGATGCACAGCCCTATTCGGGCAGTCGCAACTCCGGCTTCTCGACCTCTTCGATGTTGACGTCTTTGAAGGTGATCACTCGGACCTGTTTGACGAAACGGGCCGGCCGGTACATGTCCCACACCCACGCATCGGCCAGTCGCAGTTCGAAGTACACCTCGCCGTCGGTGTTGCGCGGCACCAACTCGACGCTGTTGGCCAGATAGAAGCGCCGCTCGGTCTCCACGACGTAGCTGAACTGACCCACGATGTCCTTGTATTCGCGGTACAGCGAGAGTTCCATCTCGGTTTCGTACTTCTCGAGATCCTCGGCACTCATCAGCTCAGCGGTCCCTTGTCGTCGACGTCTGTTGGTTCCATCTTGTCTCACCCCTCGCCGTGGCGGGCCACCGGCGCGAATTCGGCCACGAGTTCGTTGTTCCCCGCCGTGGCCACCCGCCGGACATTGATGAACGAATGCCGGTGCTGACTGCACGGGCCGTGCTGGGCCAGCGCGGCGCCGTGCGCAGGTGTGCTGTATCCCTTGTGCTCGGCGAATCCGTAGCCAGGATGGTCGGCATCCATGGCGACCATGAGCCGATCGCGGCTGACTTTGGCGAGAACACTCGCCGCGGCGATGCAGGCTGCTGCCGCATCGCCGCCGATCACCGGCAGCGACGGCATCGGCAGGCCGGGGACCCGGAACCCGTCGGACAACACATACCCCGGCCGGACCGGGAGTCCGGCGACCGCCCGCCGCATTCCCTCGATATTGGCCGCGTGCACACCTCGACGGTCCACCTCGGCCGCCGGGATGAACACCACGTGATAGGCCAGCGCATAGCGGCGGATCACCGGGAACAGTTCCTCGCGGGTCTTCTCGGTGAGCTTCTTGGAGTCGTCGAGCGCGGCGAGGCTCTCCAAGCGATTTGGCCCCAGGACGCAGGCGGCGATCACCAGTGGACCAGCGCAGGCGCCGCGGCCCACCTCATCGACACCGGCCACCGGGCCCAGCCCGCTGCGGTAGAGCGCCGACTCCAGAGTCCGCAGCCCCGAGGACCGTCGGATGACGGTGCGCGGGGGCCAGATCATCGGCGCCACGTCAGCCCTGTTGCGGGTCGACCGAGGACACACCACCCCAGCGTGAGGGCGGCCACGCGATGAACCGGGACTTGCCGATGACGTTGTCGACCGGCACCGTGCCGGTGACGGGATCCCCGGTGCACAGCAGGCCCCTCTGCGCCTCGGCCGGCGCGCTGCTGCAGTGGGCTCGAGAATCGGCGGAGTGGGTGCGGTTGTCGCCCATCACCCACAGTCGGCCCTCGGGCACCTTCACCGGGCCGAACTCATTGCCCAGGCACGGGTAGACGACGGGGTCGGCCATCATCGTTCCCGGGTCCAGATAGGGCTCTTTGAGCAGCTTGCCGTCGACCGTCAGGCCGGTGTCGGCACGGCACTGCACAGTCTGGCCACCGGTGGCGATGACGCGTTTGACCAGATCGTTCTCGTCCGGCGGCACGAAACCGATGAACGAGAGCGCGTTCTGGACCCACCGCACCGCGCCGTTCTCGGACCGGATCGACTTGTAACCGACATTCCAGTTGGGCGGACCCTTGAACACGATGACGTCGCCCGGTTCGGGATCACCAAACCGATAGGTGATCTTGTCGACCATGATCCGGTCGCCGACGCAGCCCTTGCAGCCGTGCAGGGTGGGTTCCATCGACTCCGACGGAATCAGGTAGGGACGCGCCACGAAGGTCAGCATCACGTAGTAGAGCAGGACCGCGGTTCCCACCAGGATCACGCCCTCGCGCAGCGCCGAGCGCTTCTTCTCAATCTTCTCGGGCTTGGCCGGGATCTCCGTCGGGCCCGGGCGCTCCGATATCGACTCGGCCGGTTCTGGGGTCTCGGTCACGGGATCAGCGTAGCCATCAGGGGGCCGGAAACCCCGGGACCCCGGCCCACATGTCGAAGCTCAGCGCTTCTCCTCGTCCCCGGTCGAAGCTCAGCGCTTCTCCTTGATCTTCGCCTTCTTGCCGCGCAGCTCGCGCAGGTAGTACAGCTTGGCCCGGCGGACGTCGCCGCGGGTCAGAACCTCGATGTGGTCGATATTGGGCGAGTGGACCGGGAAGGTGCGCTCGACGCCGACGCCGTAGCTTTCCTTGCGGACGGTGAAGGTCTCCCGGATGCCACCACCGGAGCGGCGCAGCACCACACCCTTGAAGACCTGGATGCGCTGCTTGTTGCCCTCGATGACCTTCACGTGGACATTGATGGTGTCACCTGGGCCGAAGGCAGGGATGTCGTCGCGAAGCGACGGCTGGTCGACGAAGTCGAGAGTGTTCATCGGGTGAACGTTCCTTGCGGTCGGGCTCCGGGCGGATATCGGGGCGCATGCGCCTGACATCGCCGGGCTGGGTGGTCAGATGTTTGTCGCAGCAGGCGGTTGGACCGGCCCGCGCGGGGCAACTGCTCAATTGTGCCAGATGGGCCGCGAGGGGCGAAATCCACGACCCGCCGTAGCGGGTGGCATCCCGTCCGCACGGAATTAGGCGGTGTACAAAAGTGACGGCTACCCTGAGGATGCCGGGGTCCATCGGGGGAACGCCCCACGCCGAAGATGTTGAGAACACGCATCCGACGAGGAGAGGGACCATGCGACGTCGAACGTCGGTGCTGCTTGCGGGCACCGCCGCGGTCGCGACGGTCCTCCTGATCGGCGCATCCTCGACCGCAGGTTCCGGTGCTCATCCTCCCGAGCGCGTCACTCTGACGTCCGCCGGCCCGCAGGCCGCCCCCGCAGCGCTGCCGGATCGCTTCGCCGAGTTGAACAAACGAGCCAAGCGGGCGACCGCCGAAGCCCAGAAGCGCGGGGCCGACATCAGCCTCACCGTCCTCGATCGCACCACCGGACAGATCCTGAACAGCGGCGACAGCGCACCGTTCCCGATCGCGTCGGTGGCGAAACTGTTCATCGCCGACGACCTGCTGAAGCAGTTGACACAGAAGAAGGCCAAGCTCAGCCCGCAGGACCGGCGCCGCCTCGACGTCATGCTCCGGTCCTCCGACGACTTCCCGGCCGACGAATTCTGGGCCCGCGACGGCGGCAACGCGATCATCAAGCGGGTGACTGACCGCTACAAGCTCGCCAAGACCACGGCGCCGTACAACGGCGACTGGTGGAACACGATGAGCACCACTGCCGATCTCGTCCGCTACTACGACATGTTGCTGGACGGCACGGGCGGACTTCCGCGGGAACAGGCCGACCTCATCCTGGCCAACCTTGCCGCCTCGACGCCTCTGGGCGTCGACGGCTACCCGCAGCGGTTCGGCATCCCCGACGGATTGTTCGCCGAGCCCGTTGCGGTGAAGCAGGGTTGGATGTGCTGCTGGGGACCCGCTAACCAGGTGCATCTGTCGACCGGCGTGGTCGGGTCGGATCGCCGCTACGTGGTAGCCATCGCCTCGATGCAGCCCGTCGACGAGTCCACTGCACGCAACACGCTCACCCAGGCGCTCAAGAGGATGTTCCCCGGCGGACACATCTGACCTGACGGGCCGGAACTGACCGATCACTCTCCGGCGAGGAGATCCGGCCGTCGTTCCGTGGTTCGTCGCATCGCCTGTTCGCGCCGCCACGCGGCGATCTTGGCGTGGTCACCGGACAGCAGCACCTCCGGCACCGCCAGACCCCGCCAGACCGGAGGCCGGGTGTAGCTCGGCCCCTCAAGAAGTGCCTCGGAATGCGAATCATCCTGGTGGGAAAGCGGATTGCCGATGACATTCGGCAATAGCCGCAACACCGCCTCGATCATCACCAACGCCGCGGCCTCCCCCCCGGCGAGCACATAGTCGCCGATGGAGACTTCCTCGACCCGCATCCTGACGGCGGCGTCGTCGGCCACCCGTTGATCGATGCCTTCGTACCGACCGCAGGCGAACACCAGATGCTTCTCGGCGGTCCAGCGCCGCGCGTCGGACTGGCCGAACAGCCGGCCGGCGGGCGTCGGCATCACCAGAAGCGTCTCCGCCGTGCAGATCTCGTCGAGTGCGTCACCCCAGACCGGCGCCTTCATCACCATGCCGGGCCCTCCCCCGTACGGCGCGTCGTCCACCGAACGGTGCACATCGTGCGTCCAGCGGCGCAGATCGTGCACCGCGAATTCGACGATGCCGGACTCAATCGCCCTGCCGGGCAACGATTGCCGAACCGGCTGCAGGTAGTCGGGGAAGATCGAGACGACGTCGATGCGCACTCAGGACTCCAGGTCGAGCAGGCCCTCGGGAGGGTCGATGCGCACAATGCCGTCGGCCAGTGAAACCGAGGTGACGATCTCGCTGACAAAAGGCACCAGCACCTCGACGGCGGAATCCCCTCGTATCGAGAGGAGTTCACCGCCCGGGGTGTGCAAGACCTCGGCAACGGTACCGACGTCACGTCCGTCGACGGTCACCACGGCCAGACCCTCGAGTTGGTGGTCGTAGAACTCGTCGGGGTCCTCGATGGCCGGTAGTTCGGCGGAGTCGACGACGAACAGCCAGCCGCGCAGGGCGTCCGCGCTGTCGCGGTCGGCAACCCCCTCCAGCCGGATCAGCAGCCGTGCAGCGTGCGGGCGGACCGACGCAATGACGGCCTCACGTTCGACTCCGGTGCGGAAGTTCTTGAGCCGCATCCGGTTACCGACGGTGAACCGGGCTTCCGGGTCGTCGGTGCGGACATCGACGACGAGTTCGCCGGTGATTCCGTGCGCCTTGGCGATCCGCCCGGCAACCAGTTCCACTTCGCTCCTGCCCGCCGAATACGATCCCCGAGTCGCTGCACTCCGAGCCGCGGGGGCTACTGGTCGGTATCCACCACGTCGACGCGGATTCCGCGGCCGCCGATACCGGCGACCAGGGTCCGCAGCGCCGTGGCGGTACGGCCGCCACGGCCGATCACCTTGCCCAGATCGTCGGGGTGCACATGCACCTCCACGGTGCGTCCCCGCCGGTTGGTCACCAGGTCGACGCGAACGTCATCCGGGTTGTCGACGATCCCGCGCACCAGGTGCTCGACGGCGTCGACGACGACGGTGCTCATTCTGCGGCCGGCTCGGCGGCCTCTGCCACGGGCTCGGCGTCAGGAGCAGCCTCCGCGGCCGGCTCGACGGCGGCCTCAGCCTCCGGCGCGGCGGCCTCAGCCTCCGGCGCGGCGGCCTCAGCCTCCGGCGCGGCGGCCTCAGCCTCCGGCGCGGCGGCCTCAGTCGCAGCGGCCTCCGGCGCGGCGGCCTCGGCCTCAGGTGCGGCGACGCCTTCTTCAGCCTTCTCGGCCTTCTTGGCCGGCGCCTTCTTCTTCTTGAGCTGGGTGGCTTCGCCGGTCGGCGCGCCATCGGCGGCGGCGAGCGCGGCATTGAACAGCTCGAGCTTGCTCGGCTTGGGCTCCTTGACCTTCAGCGTGCCCTCGGCGCCGGGCAGACCCTTGAACTTCTGCCAGTCACCGGTGACCTTGAGCAGCTTGAGCACCGGTTCGGTGGGCTGGGCGCCGACGGACAGCCAGTACTGGGCCCGCTCGGAATCGACCTCGATGAGGCTCGGGTCTTCCTTGGGGTGATAGCGGCCGATGACCTCGATCGCGCGGCCGTCGCGGCGATTGCGCGCGTCGGCGACAGCGATGCGGTACTGGGGATTGCGGATCTTGCCAAGCCGGGTGAGCTTGATCTTGACAGCCATGTACGAACTACTCCTTGATCTCACGCTGCAATTCAGCGATCACCGGCGGGATGCCGGAACCCGGTTTTGCCTTGCGTGGCCAGCGCCCGATTGTGCCAGATCAGGCGCTCAGGGCGTTAATCGGGCTCAGCGGGCGTTGATCGGCTACAGCAGCTTGTCCATGCACTTGGTCTCCACCCGCCGAGTCATCCGCCAGCCGTCGGGGGTCCGGACGAACTCGTCGTCGTACCACAGCGCGCAGAACAGAATCTGCCCGTCACCGCTGAGCTTCATGGGGTTGAAGCACATGGTCCGGCCGGTGGCCGCGTCGCCGGCCAACCGGATATCGAAGTTGCCCACCAGGTGGTAGTAGGCCGGGAAGTTCGGCAACACATCCGACAGCCAGGCTTTGACCTGCGGGTAAACCCCGTCGATACCGCCCATCGCCCGATAGTCGATGTAGGCGTCCGCGGTGAAGATCTTGTCCAAGTCGTCGAATCTGCGCTGGTCGATTGCGGTCGAATAGTCCACCAACAGCTGCTGGATCTCCAGCCGATCAGAGATTTCCGCCAGGGCAAGCATGGACCCCATTGAACACCGGAGATAGCGCCGGAGCACACCCGTTAGGCTGATCCGCCATGGGTAGGCTTGCGGCCGCTTTCGCGGCGTCCTTCACGCTGTTCGCCACGACCGCCGTCGGCCACGTCGCCGTTCCGGCGTCGGCCGATCCGAGCGTCCAGCCGGCGGGTTCGATGCCCATCCCAGACGGTCCGGCGCCGTCCTGGATCGTGGCCGACCTCGACACCGGCCAGGTGCTGGCCGGCCGTGACATGTATGCCCCCCACCCGCCGGCCAGCACCATCAAAACCCTGCTGGCGCTCACCGCCCTCGACGAGGTCAACCTGGACGCGACGATGGTCGCCAGCACCACCGACACCTACGTCGAATGCAATTGCGCCGGCATCAAACCCGGACGCACCTACTCCGCGCGACAACTTCTCGACGCCGCCCTGCTGGTCTCCGGCAACGACGCCGCCAATGCACTGGCGGCCATGCTGGGCGGCCACGACGTCGCGGTCGACAAGATGAACGCGAAAGCAGCGGCAATCGGCGCCACCGACACCCACGCGACGTCCCCGTCGGGTCTGGACGGCCCGGGTGGTCCCGGCTGGACCACCCCGCACGACCTGGCGGCGATCTTCCGGGCCGCGATGGCCAACCCGGTGTTCGCCCAGATCACCGCTCAGCCGACGGCGATGTTCCCGACCGACACCGGTGACAAGCCGCTCATCAATCAGGACGAGTTGCTGGTCCGTTACCCCGGGGCGATCGGCGGCAAGACCGGCTACACCAACGCCGCCCGCAAGACCTTCGTCGGCGCAGCCGAGCGCAACGGCCGTCGTCTGGTGATCGCGATGATGTACGGCCTGGTCCACGAGGGCGGCCCGACCTACTGGGATCAGGCCGCCATGCTGCTGGACTGGGGTTTCGCCCAGCACCCGTCGGTGGCTGTGGCGACGCTGTAGTCGCGCCTACCGGGCGTTGAAGCCCGGCGAGGCGACCTCAGCCTCACTGAGTTCGAACGGCGCGGGGGCGATGACGTTCGGGCTGGCCTCGCCGAGGTTGCCGCTGGACTCAGCGGGCATCGCTTCCGGATTGACCGTGAAGGGGTCCACTGCCGGGTTCGTGACCGGCGGCGGTATGTCCACGACGTAGGGCGCAGGTGCCGGGGGCGCAGGGACCGGGGGCTCGTCCGCAATCTCGTCGGACTCCAGCGGAATCTCACCCGGGATCCAGGCGAGGATGTCACGGACGCCGTCGTTCCAGACGACGCTGTTCGGCACCGGGCCCACCACGTCGAAGTACAGCTGGCTGCCATTCGACGCACCCCCGATAGCGGGGTAGAAAATCCCTTTTTCCGTGCGGGCGCCGAATCGGCCGATCATCGGGTCGGTGTTGCCGCCGAAGCCGTCGATCACCAGCGTGGCCGAATACAGCTTGCCGTTGTGCGGAACCGGGGCAGTGCTCGGCTTCAGCGGGAAGACGGTGTATCCGATGTAGGGCTGGCTGTTCGGGCCGTTCAGCCGCTCCTGCTCGCCGAAGATCTTGATGTTGTCGGCCGCGGAGGCCGGTGCAGCGGTGCCGACACCCACCCCCATCGCGACGATGACGGCGGCGGCCACTCCGGCCAGCTTGTGAATGTTCACGCGGGACTCCCTCCGATTACCGGTAATGCAGCGGAACTTACCTTCCCAGGCCGCTTGGGAAACGGCAAACCGGCGGCGCGCCGCACACGTTCGCAACCGATCGGAGACCGCCTCGAAACCCAAACCGCCGGAAATCCGGGCTAATCTCGGCAACCATGCCGGTGCTGCCCCTGGGACTGCGTGGCGCTGCGGCGGCCATGACGGTGATGTTGTCCGTTGCGCTCGCAACACCGCTCGCCGCCGCCGACCCCGCCCAGCCCTCCGCCATCGCCCCGCCCGCGGGCCCCGCACCGGCCTGGCTGGTCGCAGATACGGTCAGCGGTCGGATCCTGGGCGCCCAGGATGCCTTCGTCCCGCTCGCACCGGCCAGCACCATCAAGGCATTGCTGGCGATGGTCGTCTTCGACCAAGTGCCGATGGAGACTGCCGCGCAGGCCACGTGGGACGAAACCGATGTCGAATGTTCGTGCGTGGACCTGGTGCCCGGCCAGGTCTACACCGCTCGACAGTTGCTCGATGCGCTGCTCATGGTGTCGGGCAACGACGCGGCCAACATGCTCGCCGACATGCTGGGCGGCACGCAGACAGCGGTGGCGAAGATGAACGCCAAGGCGGTTGCGGTCGGCGCACGCGCAACCCGGGCCGCTTCCCCGTCGGGTCTGGACGGCCCGGGTTGGGAGTCGGTGACCACGCCCTACGACCTGGCGATGATTTATCGTGCGGCGCTGAGCTATCCGTTGTTCGCCCAGATCCTGCACCAGCCCACGGCCGCGTTTCCCGACGGCGCGGGCGGGTTCAAGCGGATCGCCAGCCACGACCCGAATCTGCCGGACTATCCCGGCTTCATCGGCGGCAAGACGGGTTACACCAACCTCGCCCAGGAGACCTACGTCGCGATGGCGCAACGGGACGGCCGGCAGCTCATCGCGGTCATGATGTACGGCAAAGACGACTTGTGGGACCAGGGAAGGGCTCTGCTGGACTGGGGCTTCGCCCAGAGCTAGTGGATCCGCCCGCGCAGGATCACCCGGTCCGGCCGGGACAGCACCTGCGGCCCTGACCGCGGATCGTCGGCGAAGCACAGCAGGTCCGCCGCAGCTCCATCGGTTAACACCTCGCGGCCCAACCATTTTCGCGCCTGCCAGCTTGCCGCACCCAGCGCCTCGGTCGGTGTCATCCCGACTCCCTTGAGCGCCTCCACCTCGTCGGCGATCAACCCGTGGGCCAGGTTTCCGCCCGCATCGCTGCCGGCGTAGATCGGCACGCCGGCTTCCCGGGCGGCTGCGATCCGTGGGCGACAGCGCGCGTAGAGGTCACGCATGTGGGCGGCATAGGTGGGGAATCGTGCTCCCGCATCGGCGAATCCGGGAAAGTTCTCGATGTTGATGAGAGTGGGGACCAGCGCGGTGCCCCGCTGCGCCATCAGGGCGACGGTGTCGTCGGTCAGCCCGGTGCCGTGTTCGATGCAGTCGATTCCGGCGTTGATCAGACCCGGCAGAGCATCCTCGGCGAACACGTGCGCGGTCACCCGGGCGCCCGCGGCGTGCGCGGCCGCGACGGCGGCCACCAGAACCTCGTCGGACCACAGCGGCGCCAGGTCGCCCGCGGAGCGATCGATCCAGTCGCCGACCAGCTTGACCCAGCCGTCTCCCCGACGAGCCTGCTCGGACACCGCATCGGGCAGCTGCCACTCGTCTTCGAGCTCGATGGCATAGTCCTTCATGTAGCGCTTGGGCCGCGCCAGATGCCTTCCAGCCCTGATGATCTCGGGAAGATCGTGGTGATCGTCGAGCCAGCGGGTGTCTGTCGGCGATCCGCAGTCCCGCAACAGCAGAGCGCCGGCGTCGCGCTCGGTCTCGGCCTGGGCGATCGCCTCGTCGAGTCCGACCGGACCATGCGGGCCCAGACCGACGTGGCAGTGCGCGTCGACGAGTCCGGGGATGATCCAGCCGCCATCGAAGACGGTGTCGGCCCCCGCGACAGGTTCCCGGCGCAGAATACCGTCGGCGATCCACCACTCGACGGGTTCGCCGTCCGGCAGTCCGCGCCCCCGGACGTGGAGAGCGCCGCCGGCCACGCTAGTTCTGGCCGGGGAATTTCAACTTGGACAGATCGAAATCCGCCAGACCCGGCGGCAACTCGTTGAGCCCCTCGGGCATCTGGGACAGATCGGGGAAGCCGCCGGGCAACCCGGCGCCCAACGGCCCACCCAGCATCGGGTTGCGCCTCGCCGGAGTCGGCCCCCGGCCCTTGCCCTTGCCCTTTTTCTTGTTGTTCTTGGCGCTGCGCTTGCTCGATCGACGGCCGAAGGGCATCCCCATCGCACCGGCCATCTGGGACATCATCTTGCGCGCCTCGAAGAAGCGGTCGACGAGTTGGTTGACCTCCGAGACCGTCACCCCGGATCCGTTGGCGATCCGCAGTCGCCGCGAGGCGTTGATGATCTTCGGGTCGGCCCGTTCATCGGGGGTCATACCGCGGATGATGGCCTGTAACCGGTCCAGGTGGCTGTCGTCCACGGCCGCCAGGGCATCCTTCATGCCGGCCGCGCCGGGCAGCATGCCCAACAAGTTGCCGATCGGGCCCATCTTGCGGATCATCAGCATCTGCTCGAGGAAGTCCTCCAGCGTCAGTTCACCGGCGCCGATCTTGGCCGCCGCCTCCTCCGCCTTCTGGGCGTCGAACACCTGCTCGGCCTGCTCGATGAGCGACAGCACGTCGCCCATGCCCAGGATGCGGCTGGCCATCCGGTCGGGGTGGAAGACGTCGAAGTCGTCCAGCTTCTCACCGGTGGACGCGAAAAGAATTGGCACACCGGTGATCTCGCGCACCGACAGCGCCGCACCACCACGGGCATCACCGTCGAGCTTGGTCAGCACGACTCCGGTGAAGCCGACACCCTGGCCGAAGGCGTCGGCGGTGGCCACGGCGTCCTGGCCGATCATCGCGTCGAGCACGAACAGCGTCTCATCCGGCTGCACGGCATCGCGAATGGCGGCGGCCTGGGCCATCAGGACGTCGTCGATGCCGAGCCGGCCCGCGGTGTCGATGATGACGACGTCGAAGTACTTGGATTTGGCTTCGGCCAGACCGGCCGCGGCGACCGCAACCGGGTCGCCGGGGCCCCACCCCTCGGACTCCATCGATTCCACGGAGGTGCCCGGATGCGGGGCGAAGACGCTGACGCCGGCCCGGTCGCCGACGACCTGGAGTTGGGTCACCGCTCCCGGACGCTGCAGATCGCAGGCCACCAGCAGCGGGGTGTGGCCCTGGCCGCGCAGCCACTTGGCGAGCTTGCCGGCCAGCGTCGTCTTACCGGCGCCCTGCAGGCCGGCGAGCATGATCACCGTCGGCGGAGTCTTGGCGAAGGAAAGCCGGCGGGTCTCCCCACCGAGGATGCCGACGAGCTCGTCGTTGACGATCTTGACGACCTGCTGAGCCGGGTTCAGCGCACCGGAGACCTCGGAGCCGCGCGCGCGTTCTTTGACGCGGCCGATGAACTCCCGCACCACGGGCAGCGAGACGTCGGCCTCCAGCAGCGCCACCCGGATCTCACGGGCGGTGGCGTCGATGTCGGCGTCGGTCAGCCGGCCCTTGGCGCGCAGGCCGGAGAGCGCAGTTGTCAGCCGGTCGGAGAGGGATTCAAACACCCGGCCAGCCTACCCACCTGCGACGCGCCACCCGGGCAAACCCCGGCGGCGGGTCAGCCTGCCTGTTGAACGGGCTTGGGCGGGGGCGGAGCGGGCAACGCCGCGTAAAGCTCACTCTCCAGCGCCTCACGGGCGGCACGGGAGGCGGGTGCGGTGATCGCGAACACGTCGATCACCGAGGACCCGAACGTGGTGATCTTCGCCCAGGCGATGTCGATTCCCGCCTTCTCGAACACCCCTGTCAGCACGGCCAGCAGACCGGTCCGGTCGCTGGCGCGGACCTCGACCAACTGCCGGCCGGTCGGATCGGGATCGTGCCAGAGGATGCGCGGCGGGGCCGGCGCGGCGCCGGGAACGGCGGGCTTGGGCTCCCCGGCGCGCTCCGTTCCGTACTGCGCGGTCTCCCGGTCGCGCTTCTGCAGCGAGCCGACGGCGTCCAACTCTCCGTCCAGAGCGAGGATGAACTGCTGGCGGATCAGTTCCGCCGCCGGCGGGGAACCGAAGTGCGGCGACACCACAAAGGTGTTGATCGCCGAACCTTCCTCGCTGTTGACCGACGCCGAGTGCACACCCAGGGCGTTGAGCGCCAGCACCCCGGCCGCCTTCGACAGCAGGCCGCGGCGATCCGGCGCGATCATGGTGACTGCGAAAGTGTGCGGCGACTCCCCTGGTACCAGTTCCACGTGCACCGCGCCGTCGCGGGCCAGCGAAAGATGTTCCTCCGGAACGGGTTCCGGCTCAGGCTCGGCTTCGCCGGCCATCACCGCCCGGCAGCGACGAACGAGGTCGCCGATGAGCGTGGCCTTCCAGTCGCCCCATACCCCCGGTCCGGTGGCCAGCGAATCGGCTTCGGCCAGCACGTGGAGCAGTTCCAGCAGAACCGGATCGCCGCCGACCGCGTCGACGACCCCGTTGATGACGGCCGGATCCTGAAGGTCCCGGCGGGTGGCCGCATTGGGCAACAACAGATGGTGGCGCACGATCGCCGACAACAACCGAACGTCAGAGGGCCACAGACCGAGGCGCTCCCCCACCCGGATGGCCAGTTCGGCGCCGATGGTGCTGTGATCGCCGGCACGGCCCTTGCCGATGTCGTGCAACAGTGCGCCCAGCACCAGCAGATCCGGCCGCGACACCCGCGTGGTGAATGCGCTTGCCCGAGAGACCGTTTCAACCAGATGACGGTCAACGGTCCAGGTGTGCACCGGATCGCGCGGCGGAAGATCGCGCACCGCCCCCCATTCCGGGAAAAGTCGTCCCCACAGACCGGTGCGATCCAGGGCCTCGATCACGGTCACCGCGGTCGGTCCGGAACTCAGCAACACCAGCAGGTCGTCGAGGGCGTCACGCGGCCACGGCGCGCGGGGTTCGGCGGCGGTGTCGGCAAGCCGGGCCAGAGTGGAGGCCGCAATGGGTATGCCGGTGGACGCCGAGGCCGCGGCCACGCGCAGGGGCAGGCCCGGATCACGCTGCGGCCTGGCATCGCGGGCGAGGACCACCTCGCCCGCGTACTCCACCACCCCCTCATCGAGGGGACGGCGGACCGGCCGCCGCAGCGCGGAAAATCCGCGCCGGGGCAGGGCATTGCCCGCGGTGCGCAATCCCGCGTCGACGTAATAGCTCACCGTGCGAGCCGAATCGGACAGTGTGCGGGCCAGATCGAACCGGTCGCCGATCCGCAACGCGGCGCCGATCTCGTCGGCGTACTGGGCCAGCAACTGGTCGCGGCCGCGCTTGGCCACCCGGTGCAACTCGGTGCGGACGTTCAGCAGCGACAGTTGCGCCGCCCCCAGGGACCCGGTCGGCGACTCGCTGTTGACGCCCGGGTAGACGTCGGCCAGTTGCGCGAGAGCCAGGGCGTTGAGCAACTGGATGTCGCGCAGGCCTCCCATGCCCGCCTTGAGGTCGGGTTCGGCGCGGTGGGCGATCTGGCCGCTGCGCTGCCACCGCGACTTCGCCTGCTCCACAAGTTCCTCGAACCGGGAAGCGATGCCGGCACGCCACTGCCGGCGGGCCCCCGTGATCAGCTGGGTGGACAACCCGTCATTGCCGGCGATGTGGCGGGCCTCCAGCATGGCCAGCCCCGCCGAAATGTCACCGCCTGCCACCTGAAGTGCTTCGGAAACGGTCCGGACGCTGTGATCGAGCCGAATGTTGGCGTCCCACAACGGGTACCAGAGCATCTCGGCCACCTGGGTCACCGTGTCGGCGGGCATGTCGTCATGCAACAGCATGAGGTCCAGGTCCGAGTAGGGAACCAACTCCCGGCGGCCCAATCCCCCGGTGGCGACGATGGCGAATCCGCTGTCGGGGGTGATTCCTATCTCGGTGGCCTTGGTGACGAGCCAGAGTTCGTGAAGGTCGAGCAATGCCTCCCGTAACGCCGCCGCGTCGAGCCGCCGGTGTCCGTTGTCGAGGAGTTGCCGGCTCGCCGCGGCGAGGTCGGTTGCGGGATGCAACGACTCCGCCGTCGGGGGCTCCCACCTCCCGGCGGCGGAGTCGTTGCTTCGCTTGGTCATTGCGGTACCCAGCGCGTCAGAGCGCGTCGGTTCCCCGCTCGCCCGTACGCACCCGGACGATGGTCTCCACCGGGCTGACCCATACCTTGCCGTCACCGATCTTGCCGGTGCGTGCGGCGGCGACGATGACGTCCACCACCCTGTCCACGGCGGCGTCGTCGACGACGACCTCCACCCGGACCTTCGGCACGAAGTCCACGGCGTATTCCGCGCCGCGATAGACCTCGGTGTGGCCCTTCTGCCGGCCATAGCCCTGGACCTCGCTGACCGTCATACCCAGAACGCCCAACTCTTCCAGGCCGGTCTTGACGTCTTCGAGCGTGAACGGCTTGACGATCGCAGTGATCAGCTTCATATCCCTCATACCTCCGCGCCGTGACGAGAAAGAACCGAGCCGCCACCGGCCACCGCGAAGTCGTACGCGGTCTCCGCGTGTTGGGCTTCGTCGATGCCGGCCGCCTCGGCCTCACGGTCAAGCCGCAGTCCGATGGTGTATTTCACAAGCAAGGCCAAGATAGCCGTGACGACTGCCGAGTACCCCAGAACCGCGAAGGCACCGACCGCCTGACGCCACAACTGATCCGTGCCGCCGCCGTAGAACAAGCCGGCGACGGCCGCGGGCGCTTCTGGAGCCGCGACCAGACCGACCATCAAGGTCCCGATCAGGCCGCCCACGAGGTGCACGCCGACGACGTCGAGCGAGTCGTCGAATCCGAACTTGAACTTCAGTCCGACTGCCAGTGCGCAGAGCACACCCGCGGTGGTGCCGATGGCAAGTGCGCCGACGACGTTCACCGACGAGCACGACGGGGTGATGGCGACCAGGCCGGCCACCACACCCGACGCAGCGCCCAGCGAGGTGGCATGTCCGTCGCGAATGCGCTCGGTGAGCAGCCAGGCCAGCATCGCCGCCGCGGTGGCGATCGTGGTGGTGACGAAGGTGGTGCCCGCGAGCCCTCCGGAGGAGACCGCCGAACCGGCGTTGAACCCGTACCAGCCGAACCACAGCAGACCCGCGCCCAGCATCACGAAGGGCAGGTTGTGCGGCCGCATCGGCGTTCCCGGCCAACCGGCGCGCTTCCCGAGGATCAGGGCCAGCACCAACCCCGCGATGCCGGCGTTGATGTGCACGGCCGTGCCGCCGGCGAAGTCGATCGCCTTGAGCTTGGTCGCGATCCAGCCGCCGGTTTCGCCGGTGACGCCGTCGAAGGCGAACACCCAGTGCGCCACCGGGAAGTAGACGAACGTGGACCACAGCGCCGCGAAGGCCAGCCAGCCGCCGAACTTGAGGCGGTCGGCGACGGCACCGGAGATCAGCGCGACGGTGATGATGGCGAACATCAACTGGAACGCCACGAACACGGTCTGCGGGATCGTTCCGGCCAGCGGAATGCCGATCTCCGCGACCGCCTCGATGCCCGCGCTCGGATCGGCGACGACCGCGGTGACCGCGTTACCCCCGATGAGGCCTTTGAGCCCGAAGTACTGACTCGGATCGCCGAAGAGATTGTTGACGTCGTTGCCGAAGGCCAGTGAATAGCCGTAGAGCACCCACAGCACGGTGATCACGCCCATCGCGCTGATGCTCATCATGACCATGTTGAGGACGCCCTTGGCGCGCACCATGCCGCCGTAGAAGAAGGCCAGACCTGGTGTCATCAGCAGCACGAGCGCGGCGCTGGCCAGCATCCACGCCGTGTCACCGGTGTCCGGCACCCCTATGACCGGGAATTGGTCCACTCGTAGTTCCTTCCTGTATGTCGCCGTCGACCGACGACTCGGAAGGAACACTGCGCAGCGGTTGTTTCGGAGAACGGCCTCTGGTGTTTCGTCCAGATGAACGGATACCCGGCTGAGGTTTCGCTGTTGTTACGTCCCGCGATTCAGCCCAGTAGGGCGTCGACGAACGCCGCCGGTTCGAACGGTGCGAGGTCGTCCGGGCCCTCGCCGAGCCCGACCAGTTTCACCGGTACACCGAGTTCCTGCTGAACCCGGAACACGATGCCGCCCTTGGCGGTTCCATCCAGCTTGGTCAGCACCACACCGGTGATGTCGACCACATCGGCGAACACCCGAGCCTGGGTCAGGCCGTTCTGGCCGATGGTCGCATCGAGCACCAGCAGCACCTCGTCCACCGCGGCGGCCCGCTTCTCCATCACCCGCTTGACCTTGCCCAACTCGTCCATCAGCCCGGTCTTGGTGTGCAGCCGACCGGCGGTGTCGATGACCACCACATCGGCGCCCGACGCGATGCCGCGGTCGACGGCGTCGTAGGCCACCGAGGCCGGGTCGGCGCCTTCAGGACCGCGCACGACCTCCGCGCCCACCCTGGCCGCCCACGCCTGCAACTGATCGGCGGCCGCCGCACGGAACGTGTCGGCGGCGCCGAGCACGACGCGACGTCCGTCGGCGACCAGGACCCTGGCCAGCTTCCCGACCGTGGTGGTCTTGCCCGTGCCGTTGACGCCGACCACCAACAGCACCGACGGTTTGTCGTCGTGCGGCAGCGCCCTGATGGACCGGTCGAAGGCCGGGTTGAGTTCCTGAATCAGGACCTGGCGCAACACGGCACGGGCCTGGGCTTCGTTGCGCACGCTGCCGGCCGCCATGCCCGCCCGGAGGTGCTCGACCACCGAGGTGGTGGTCGTCGGCCCGAGATCGGCCACCAGCAGGGTGTCCTCGACCTCCTCCCAGGAGTCCTCGTCGAGGTCGCCGCCGCCCAGCAGGCCCAGCATGCTGCGCCCGAAGGCGTTCTGGGACTTGGCCAGCCGCCCGCGCAGCCGTTCCAGGCGGCCGGCCGTGGGGGCGATCGACTCCAGGTCGGGGGCCACCGGCACGACGGTCCCGGTGACGATCTCCTCGACCACCGGCACGTCGGGCGGCAGGACGTCCAGCTCGTCGGACTCCTCGACTTCCTCGATCAGTTCCGGCTCGGGCAGCCGGACCTGGGAAATCGGCCGGGTCAGCGAGTCCCGCGGGATGGCGGCATCGTCGCCGACCCCGGGCAGCCCGGTGGTATCGAGTCGCGGCGGACGCGGGCGCTCGACGGTGGCAGGTGCTGACGATTGTGTGAACGAGATGCCGGATTTGGCGGTGTAGCCGCCTGACCGGTCGACCGGTGTGGGAGCCTCGATTTCAACGGTCTCGGGGGCGGGGCGCAGGCTGACCTGACGGCGCCGGTAGAGCACCGACCCGACGACCAGTGCGAGGATGGCGAGGATGGCGATGACCGCGATGGCGATCCAGAGACCCTGTGACACCGGGCCATTGTTCCAGGGTTTACCGTCGCGCCGCCGGGTCCCGGGCAAACTCGTCGGAGATCACCGCCGATGACCGGAAACGCCGGGATGGCCACGCGCAAACTGCGCCATATCGACGCCTGCCTGACCGGCCCGGTGGAGTACGTCGGTGTCACCACCGGGTTCGAGCGGTTCGCCCTGCCCTACAACGCCCTGACCCAGACCAGCCTGGCCGGCGTGGATCTTTCCACGACGTTCCTGGGCACGCCGTTGGCGGCGCCGGTGCTCATCGGCGCGATGACCGGCGGCGCGGACCTGGCGCGGACCATCAACCGGAATCTGGCCGACGCGGCCCAGAAACTGGGTGTCGGCATGATGCTGGGGTCCCAGCGCATCATGCTCGGCGACGACGAGTCGGCGACGACGGCCGCGGCCAGTTTCGACGTGCGTGACCTGGCTCCGGACGTACTGCTGATCGGCAACATCGGACTCGCCCAGATGTCCGACGACCTGGCGCCCCGGCTGGCCGCCGCCCTGGACCGGGTCGGGGCAAACGCCGTTGCGGTGCACACCAATCCGCTCCAGGAAGCCATGCAGGAGAACGGCGACACCGATTTCGGCGGCACCCTGGCGCACCTGGGCAGGCTGGCCGCGGAGCTGGGCTATCCGGTGCTGGTCAAGGAGGTCGGCCACGGGATCGGGGCGGCCGCCGCGCGGCAGTTGCGCGGGCTGCCGATCGCCGCGGTCGACGTGGCCGGCGCCGGGGGCACCTCGTGGGCGCGGGTCGAACAGGTGGTCCGCTACGGCGAGGTGCGCTATCCGGCCATCGCCGACTGGGGAGTGCCGACCGCCCAGGCACTGCAGGAGGTCCGCGAGACGCTGCCCGGCATGCCACTGGTGGCCTCCGGCGGGATTCGCACCGGGGTCGATGCCGCCAAAGCCCTGGCCATGGGCGCCGACGTGGTCGCACTGGCCCGTCCGCTACTGACGCCGGCCATCGAGTCCGCCGCCGCGGTCGTCGATTTCCTCGGCGGATTCATCGAGGAATTGCGGGTGTGCCTGCACGGGTGCGGCGCAGCCGACCTGGCCGCGCTGCGCCGCATCGGCGTCACCGACTGACCTCGGCGCGCTACTCGCCGCTGACGGCCAGCGCACAAAAGCGCGCCGACGTTCTCACGACACCAGGTTCTCGCCGCGCATCCGCTGGGAGATCACCGTGGTGATCCCGTCGCCCTGCATGGAGACGCCGTAGAGCGCGTCGGCGATCTCCATCGTCGGCTTCTGGTGGGTGATGACGATCAGCTGGGACTGGGTGCGCAGCTGCTCGAAGAGTCCGATCAGCCGGCGCAGGTTGACGTCGTCGAGGGCCGCCTCGACCTCGTCCATCACGTAGAACGGCGAGGGCCGGGCCCGGAAGATGGCGACCAGCATGGCGACCGCAGTCAGCGACTTCTCCCCGCCGGACAGCAGTGAGAGCCGCTTGACCTTCTTGCCCGGCGGGCGGGCCTCCACCTCCACGCCGGTGGCGAGCATGTCACCGGGATTGGTGAGCAGCAGCCGTCCCTCACCGCCGGGGAACAGCGCGGCGAAGACCTGGCTGAACTCCCGCTCGACGTCGTTATAGGCCTCGGTGAAGACCTGCAGGATGCGCTCGTCGACGCCGGCGATCACGTCGAGCAGGTCCTTGCGTGCGGCCTTGACGTCCTCGAGTTGGGTGGACAGGAAGTTGTAGCGCTCCTCCAGCGCGGCAAACTCCTCCAGCGCCAGCGGGTTGACCCGGCCCAGTTCGGCGAGCTCACGTTCGGCGCGCTTGGCCCGGCGCTCCTGGCTGGCCCGGTCGAACGGCATCGGCGAGGGCGCGATCACCAGTTCGCCGCGCTCCTTGGCCTGCTCGTATTCGGCCATCTCCAGCTCCGACGGAGGCAGTGTCACCTCGGGCCCGTACTCGGCGATCAGGTCGTTACCGGCCATGCCGAACTGCTCGAGGACCGTCTGCTCGAGTTGCTCGATACGCAGCGCCGCCTGGGCCTTGGTGACCTCGTCGCGGTGCAGTGAGTCGGTGAGCTCGGCGATGCGGCCGTTGAGTGCGCCGACCTCCTGGCGGGCCGCGGTCATCGCGGTCGCGCGTTGCTGACGTTCGGCAGCCAGCCGGTCGCGCATCCGGGACGCGGCGACGACCACGCCGCTGAGGTGGCCGGCCACCCGACGTCCGCTCTCGGCGACCGCGGCGGCCACTTCCGCGGCGTGCTGGCGCGCGGCCCGCGCCTGATGGGCACGCACCCGCGCCTCACGCTCGGCCGCCGCGGTGCGCCGCAGCGAATCCGCCTTGCCGCGAACGGCATTGGCGCGCTCCTCAGCGGTGCGCACCACCAGCCGGGCCTCCACCTCGGTGGCGCGGGCGGCCTCGGACGCGGCCTGGATCTGCTGACGCTCACCGGGAGAGGCCTCGACGACGGCCTGGCTCTCCTGAGCCGCCCGCAACCGGCTCTCCACCTCGGTGAGCTCCTCGATCGCCTGGGTGCGGCCGGCTTCCAACTCGTCCCGCTGGGACTGCAGCCGGCGCCACTCCTCCTCGGCGATACGGACGTCCTGACCGAGCCGCCCCAGCTGCTCGTAGATCGCCGAAATGGCGGCGTCGGACTCGTTGAGCGCTGCCAGAGCCTGCTCAGCGGCGTCCTGGCGGTTGGACTGCTCGGCCAGCGCACCGGCCAGTGCCGCGGCCAACTCACCGACCTGCGTCTCGGCGGCGACGAGTTCGGTACGTGCGGTCTCGATCGCGCCGGCGATCTCCAGGGTGCTCGGCTTGCGGTCCGAACCGCCGTCCACCCAGCCCGCGCCCACCATGTCCCCGTCGCGGGTGACCGCCCGCAGCGCCGGGCGCGCCGCCACCAATTCCAGGGCGGCGGCAAGGTCGTCGACAACCGCGACCCCGGTCAGCATCGCCGTCATCGCGCCCTGCAGCCGCGCCGGCGCGTCGATCAGATCCAGGGCCCAACTGGCCCCGTCGGGAAGGGGCGCGGCGTCCTGCCGCGCTGGGGCGGGCCAGTCGGCCAGCACGATCGCCGCCCGTCCGCCGTCGGCGTCCTTGAGTGACTGCACCGCTGAGCGCGCCGATCCGAAGCTGTCCGCGGCGACCGCGTCGGCCGCGGCCCCCAGCACCGCCGCGAGCGGGGTCTCGTAGCCCCGATGAACCCGCACGAGTTTGGCGACGGTCCCGAGAAGTCCTACGCTGCCCCGATTTTCAACCAGCCACGCCGCGCCGTCCTTGCGCGCCAGACCCACCGCGAGCGCCTCGATGCGGGCCCGCAGCGAGGCCACCTCCCGCTCCGCGGCGCGCTCGGCGGTCTGTAACTCGGCCACCCGTTCGTCGGCCAGGCGCAACGCCGCCACGGTCCGGTCATGGTGCTCATCGAGGCCCAACTCGCCCTGATCCAGCTCGCCGACGCGGCTCTGGACGGTCTCGAAGTCGGCCTTCGACGCCTCGGTGCGGGCGGCGGCCTCCTCGATGGCCGCCGACAGCCGGGCCACCCCGTCGTCGATGGACTCGACCCGCGCGCGCCCGGTCTCCACCCGGCCGGTCAGCCGGGCCAGGCCCTCTCGGCGGTCGGCCTCCGCCCGCACGGCCGCCAGATGTGCGCGTTCGGCTTCGGTTGCCGCGCTTTCTTTTTCGGCGAGCTCCGCGCGGGCGGCGTTGAGCCGGCCACGCGCCTGCTCCAGTTCGGCGAGCAACTGGCGCTCCTGCTCGGCCACCTCGTCGGCCTGTGCGTCCAGCGCGTCGGGATCCGGGCCGCTGCCGGCTGTCGGCTCGGCGTCGAGGTATTGGGCCCGTTCACTGGCGATGCGGACGGTCGCGCTGACCCGCTCGGCGAGCGCGGAGAGCCGGAACCAGGTCTGCTGGGCGGCGTCGGTGCGCTCCGACAGCGACGCCACGGCGGCCTCGTGGGCGGCCAGGTGCGTGGAGGATTCGGCCAGCCGGGCCGCGGCCTCGTCGTGTTCACGGCGCAGCGTCGTCTCGATACTGTCGGCGCCGGCGAACTCGGTGCGGCGGGTGACCAGGTCGTCGGCGGCCAGCCGGAGCCGGGCGTCGCGAAGGTCGGCTTGAATCGTCGCCGCACGCCGCGCCACCTCGGCCTGACGGCCCAGCGGCTTGAGTTGGCGGCGCAGCTCGGTGGTCAGGTCGGTCAGCCGCGCCAGGTTCGCCGACGTGGCGTCGAGCTTGCGCAGCGCCTTTTCCTTGCGCTTACGGTGCTTGAGCACACCGGCGGCCTCCTCGATGAACGCGCGGCGGTCCTCGGGGCGTGATTCCAGGATCTGCGAGAGCCGGCCCTGGCCGACGATGACGTGCATCTCGCGGCCGATGCCGGAGTCGCTGAGCAATTCCTGGATGTCGAGCAGCCGGCAGCTTTTGCCGTTGATCTCGTACTCGCCCGCGCCGTCCCGGAACATCCGGCGGGTGATCGCCACCTCGGAGTATTCGATGGGCAGCGCGTTGTCGGAGTTGTCGATGGTCAGCGTGACCTCCGCGCGGCCCAGTGGCGCCCGCGAGGAGGTACCGGCGAAGATGACGTCCTCCATCTTGCCGCCGCGCAGGGTCTTCGCGCCCTGCTCCCCCATGACCCAGGTCAGCGCGTCGACCACGTTGGACTTACCCGAACCGTTGGGGCCGACCACGCAGGTGATGCCCGGTTCGAAGCGCAGAGTCGTCGCCGAGGCGAAGGACTTGAAGCCCTTCAGCGTCAGACTCTTGAGGTACACGTCGTGCGAGCCTACCGGCGTGCCATCCGGCCCGGTAACTCAGCGAGTGGTCAGCGCTCGCGGAACCCGGCAATCGGTTCGCCTGCCTGCGCGAAGTCGGCCACGACGGTCTCCACCCGGCCGGGCGTGGCCGGGGCCCGCAGCAGATCCAGCAACTGTTGGCAGGCCTGCCGCGACCCCTGCGCGACGACGAGCACCCGACCGTCGGACTGGTTGGCGGCGTAGCCGGTCAGCCCCAGTTCCAGCGCGCGTGAGCGCGTCCACCAGCGGAACCCGACGCCCTGGACGTCGCCGTGCACCCAGGCGGTCAGCCGGACCTCGTCAGTCGGCGACATGGGCGGCATCGGCGATCTCGAAGGTGATCTCGGCTCCCGCCTTGAGCGTGCGCCCGACGGTGCACACCTGATCGATCGCCCGGTTGACGACCACCAGCAGCCGCTCCTTCTCCTCGGGTGTCAACCCGGAGAGATCGATCTCGAGCCGCTCCTGCAATACCGGGTAGCGCTCGGCATCCCGGTCGGCGTCGCCGGAGACCCGGATGACGGCCCGGAAGTCATCCCCGAGGCGGCGGCGCAACGGTTGGTCGCTGCTCAGTCCGCTGCACCCGGCCAGGGCGATCTTCAGCAGCTCACCGGGGGTGAAGACGCCGTCGTCGGTCACCGATCCGATCAGCACCTCCGCCCCGCGGCTGCTGCGGCCGGTGTAGCGGCGGATACCGGTGCGTTCAACCCAGAGGTCGGTCATGGGCGCAGACTACCGGCGCGGCCTCGGCTGGCAGACCGGGCAGTAGAACGACGAGCGGTTCATGAACTTCTCCCGCCGGATCACCGCGCCGCATCGCCGGCAGTTGCGGTCGACCCGGCCGTAGACGTTGAGGGAACGGTCGAAGTAGCCGGACTGGCCGTTGACGTTGACATAGAGCGAGTCGAACGACGTGCCGCCCTGACCCAGTGCCTCGCGCATCACCTCGGCGGCCGCGTCGAGGACCTCCTCGAGCTGACGACGGGTGAGCTTGGCGGCGATCCGCGCACCGTTGACTCCGGCCCGCCATAGCGACTCGTCGGCGTAGATGTTGCCGATGCCCGACACGACGGTCTGGTCGAGCAGCTGGCGCTTTATCTCGGAATGCTTGCGCCGCAACACATCCACCACCGCAGCCCGGTCGAAACGCGGGTCCAGCGGGTCGCGGGCGATGTGGGCCACCGGGGCCGGCAGTGGGCTGCCGTCGACGCTGACCAGATCAGCCAGTTGCCAGCCGCCGAAGGTGCGCTGGTCGACGAAGCTCAACGCGGTGCCGTCGTCGAGCACAGCGGCGATCCGCAGATGGTTGGTGTTGGCGATCGGCCCCAGGAGCATCTGCCCGCTCATGCCCAGGTGCACAACGAGCGCGGTCTCATCCTCACCGTCAACAAGATTGAGCCACAGGTACTTTCCGCGCCGGTCGGTGCCGGTGATCCGCGCCCCGATCAGGCGGGCGGTCAGATCCGCCGCGCCGGCCTCGTGCCGGCGTACCGCGCGCGCATGGTCAACCCGGACCGCGGTGATGGACTTGCCGGCGACGTGGGCCTGCAGACCGCGCCGCACCACCTCGACTTCGGGAAGCTCAGGCATCCAACTCGGCCGTGCGGCCGTCGGCCGGGGCTTCGGAGTCCAGTGCCGTCCAGGCCTGCGCGGCGGCGTGGGTCTCGGCGGACTTCTTGGACCGGCCGCTACCGCTGCCGAACGGCTCGCCGTTGAGGTAGACCACGGCGGTGAAACGGCGGTCGTGGTCGGGACCTTCGGAGCTGACCTCGTAGCGCGGGACGCCGAGGCCGCGGGATGCCGTCAACTCCTGCAGGCTCGACTTCCACTCCAGGGCGGCACCCAGCGTGGGCGCCGTGTCGAGCAGGTCCTCGAAGAGTCGCAGGATGACTCCGCGCGCGCCCTCCAACCCGTGTTCCAGGTACACGGCGCCGATCAGCGACTCCAGGGTGTCGGCCAGGATGCTCGACTTCTCCGGGCCGCCGGTGTTGACCTCGCCGCGGCCCAGGAGCAGGTATTCGCCGAGACCGTCCTCGGTCAGTTCCCTCGCGACACCGGCCAGGGCCTGACTGTTGACGATGCTGTTGCGCAACTTGGCCAGGTCGCCTTCGGAATTGTCGGGGTGGCGCCGATACAACTCCTCGACGATCACCAGGCCCAGTACGGCGTCACCGAGTAGTTCCAGGCGCTCGTTGGTCGGCAGGCCGCCGTTCTCGTAGGCGTAGCTGCGATGGGTCAGCGCCATCGTCAGCAGATCCTCGGGAAGGTCGATGCCGAGAGCATCGATCAGGTTCTGCCGCGTCACGAAGGTTCTCCGGTGCCCGGGCCGTCCTCGGAGAGGAACCGCGTCAGCTTCGCCCAGCGCGGATCGATCTGGTCATGGTGGTGATCCGGCTCGGCGGAGGCGATAGCGACACCGCAGTGCGGGCACAGACCGGGGCAATCCTCGGCGCACACCGGGGTGAACGGCAGTGCCAGTCCGACGGCGTCACGGATCGGCTGTTCGAGGTCGACGGTGTGGTCGATGACCCGGCCCACCTCGTCCTCCTCGGTGGTGGTCTCGGTGAGGCTGTCGGGATAGGCGAACAACTCGGTCAGCGTGATGTCGATGTCGCCGGTGACCGGCCCCAGGCATCGTGAGCACTCACCGCGGGTCGGTCCGTGCACCGTGCCGGAGACCAGGACGCCCTCGGACACCGACTCCAGCCGTAGATCGAGGTCCAGCGGGGCGCCCTGCTCGATGGCGATCAGGTCCAGGCCAATCCGCGACGGGCTCGGCACGGTCTGCTGCACGGCCTGCATGGCACCGGGACGACGGCCGAGCCGGGACACGTCGAACACCAGCGGCTCACGGGAATCCGGCTTTGCTGCCACGTTGCGAGGCGTCGGCATACCGGCGATCCTACGTTGCCCGAAGGCGACTACCGGACGGCTTGGGGAGCCTAGGGCTTCGCGCCGGAGATCCCCGGCTTCTTCAGCGTCTTCCCGACGTTCGCGATGGTGGCTTTCTGCAGTTGTGCGCCGTTGCCGTTGCCGCGGTCCTTACCGAACCCGAGCTTGCTGAGCAGACCCTGCAAACCGTTCAGCGTCTCGATGATGACCGTGGGATTGGTCCCGGTGACCTGTCCGATCACCTGCCCCACCGCGTTGTTCGCCACGGTGTTGCCGCCGTCGGACGGCGCGGCGCCGGCCACCGGTGCCGACAGCATTGCGGCGGTGACTATCGAGGCAGTCACGATTTTCCACTTCACTTGGGCGGTCCCCCTCGACTCGGTGTGCGTGCGCCCCCAATTCCGTGCGGGCACGCCCCGAAATGTAATCGCGAACTCACCGTTTAGCAAACGCTGAGCCGAGACAAATCTCGCTGCGACGTCAGGTTAAACCGTATACCGAGTACAACCCAGCTATGCGGTCAGCGAAACCGTCTCCTGGCTGGTGTTGATTGCCGCACTCCTCATCGCGGCTCCTTCGTCGCCGCTTGATCGTCGCGCGGCTGGTGTTGATTGCCGCACTCCTCATCGCGGCTAATGCTGGACGTAGTCGTGGGTGCCGGCCGCGGTCCGCAGCTGATGGCGACCGCGGCTCACCGAACGCAGGGTCCCGTTGAGATACTCCTCGAACTGCGCCAATTTGTTGTCGACGTAGATGTCGCACTCACCGCGCAACCGGTCGGCCTCGGCATGGGCGGCATCGACAAGACGGGTGGCTTCGGCGTTGGCCGACTGGACCACCTCGGTCGACGACACCAATCGCTGCTGCTCCTTGATGCCTTCCTGGACGGCGTTCTCGTAGGAGATGTTGCCGTTCTCCACCAGGCGGTCAGCCTCAGCCTTGGCGCGGGTGGTGGCCGCCTCGTAGTCACGTTTGGCCGCTGTGGCCAGCCGGACCGATTCCTCGCGGGCCTCGCTCACCATCGACTCACTGTGCTGGCGGGCTTCGGCGACCATCCGGTCGGCCTGCGACTTGGCGTCGGCGAGCAACCGGTCAGCCTCGGCGCGGGAATGGCTGAGCAGTGAATCAGCTTCGGCGTTGGCGCTCGACACGGTGGTGTCGGCGTGGTCCTTGGCCTCACGCAGCATTCCGTCGCGGGCATCCAGCACGTCCTGCGCGTCGTCCAGTTCGCCGGGGATCGCATCCTTGATGTCGTCGATCAACTCGAGGACGTCGCCTCGCGGCACCACGCAACCGGCCGTCATGGGCACACCGCGGGCCTCTTCGACGATCGCACTCAGTTCGTCAAGCGCTTCAAAAACTCGGTACACGGGACCACCCTCCAGCTTGCACGTTGGTTGTGACCAGTGTGCCTGCTGTTACGCGTGTGACTGCGCTGGCGACACGGTGTGTCGCCGCGGAAGGTTATTTCATCCGCGGCCGAGTTTGGCCTGCAGTCGGCGGTTCACCGACTCCGGCAACAGCGCCGACACGTCACCACCGAATGCGGCCACCTCCTTGGCCAGCGACGAGGAGACGAAGGAGTACTGCGGCGTGGTGGCCACGAAGAAGGTGTCCACCCCGGCGATGTGCTTGTTCATCTGCGCCATCTGCAGTTCGTACTCGAAATCCGTCCCGGTGCGCAGACCCTTGACGATGGCGGTGAACCCGCGGGCCTTGACGAAATCGACCACCAGACCCTGACCGGACTCGACCCGCAGGTTCGGCAGGTGGGCGCAGGCCTCCTCGATCATCGCGATGCGCTCATCGACGTCGAACATGCCGGTCTTCTTGGGATTGGTGAGAACCGCGACGATCACGTCGTCGAATTGGGCGGCGGCACGCTCGAATACGTCGATGTGTCCCAGCGTCACCGGATCGAAGGATCCCGGGCAGACTGCGCCGCTCATGGGCGCAAACGCTAGCAGGCAGCAGTTGGCCGCGAGCCGGCCTCGATGCGGGTGTCGCCGTAGCGGCGCTCCGGCCAGACCTCCCAGCCGAGCGGCCAGGTCAGCGGTGGCGAACTCGTTGCGCGCTCCACGACCGCCACGGCGTCCTCGGCCAGCCAACCGCGGCTCTCGAGTGCCGCGAGAACGGACTCGACGTCCCCGTTGCCGACCTCGTAGGGCGGGTCGGCGAACACCAGGTCCACCGGCGCTCCGGCACCGGCGGCCAGCACGGTCGCGACGGCTCCGCGGCGCACCGTCGCTCCCGACAGCCCCACGGTCGCGATATTGCGGTCGATGACGTCGGCCGCGCGCCGGTCGCTCTCGATGAACATGACCGACCGCGCGCCACGGGACAGCGCTTCGAGTCCGAGCGCCCCCGAGCCCGCATAGAGGTCCAGCACCCGAAGCCCGTCGAAGTCCAGCCGCGCGGCCAGCACGTTGAACACCGACTCCCGCACCCGGTCGGTGGTCGGCCGGGTGCCCCGCGGCGGCACGACCAACCGCCGTCCCCTGGCCGCGCCCGCGACGATGCGCGTCACGGGCTCAGATCGCTCCCGCGCGGGACATCAGATCGCTCCCACCAGGGACATCAGATCGCTCCCACCAGGGACATCAGATCGCTCCCACCAGGGACATCAGATCAGAGTCGACCAGTAGTACCAGAACCGGACCAGGATCTCCAGGAATGCCGCGACGAACCAGAGTACGACCAGCGGCCAGCGCCAGTTGTAGAGGAAGCGGGCCACCCGATTACCGGCCAGCGGTTGCAGCGCAATAGGTGCGACGACTGCGAACAGTGGGATGGTCACCGACCACACCACCATGCAGTACGGGCACAGCGCGCCGATGTCGTACAGCGTCTCGTACTTCAGCCAGTGCACGAACACCACGGCCAGGCCGGTGCCGGTCATCAGGCCGATCCAGTACCAGCGCGGCAGCGCCACCTTGGCCACCGCGAGCACCCCGGTCACGATGACGACGGTGAACGCCACCACCCCGAAGAGCGGGTTGGGCGGCCCGAACACCGACGCCTGCGGGGTGTTGATCACCGAACCGCACGCCAACACCGGGTTGATACTGCAACTCGGCACGTAACTCGGGTTCTTGAGCATCTCGATCTTCTCGATCAAGAGGTCCGCCGAGGACAGGAGTCCGATGACACCGGCGATGAGGATCCACCAGGCGCTGGCGCGTCCTACCCGGACACCCGACCGGGCCGCCGGTTCAGCGGCGCCGGCATCGACCGGTGCCGTCGTGCCAAGGCTCATTGTGCCGGTGCCGGTGCTGCCGGTGGCGCGCCCTCGGGTTTCGGCATCAACGCGGGCACCGGACCGACGACCCCGACGACCTTGGCGATGAGTTCCTCGGGCTTGGCCGGGCTGATGTCCTCACCGTTGAGCCGGATGGTCGGCGTGGCCGTGATCTTGGACGCCGCCGCCAGGCCCTTGACCATGTCGTCGTACTTACCCCGGTTGACGCAGTCGGCCACGCCGCCGGTCACGCCGGCCTGCCGGGCGGTCTCGATCAGGGCGGAATTGTCCGGACCGACGCCGGAGCCCTCCTCGGGCTGCTGGGCGAACAGCGCGGAATGGAAGCGCGCGAAGGCCTCTTTGTTCTCGTCGCCGACGCAGTAGCCGGCGTTGGCCGCGCGGGTGGAGTAGCCGTGGTTGCCCTTGTCCAGGCCCGGCAGCGCAACCATGTAGTAGTCCACGGCGACCGCACCGCTGTCGATGAGCTTGGTGACCGTCGGCCCGAAGGCCTTCTCGAAGTCGCGGCAGTGCGGGCACTGGAAGTCCTCGTAGATCGACAGCACCGCCTTGGGCTCGTCGCTGTTGGGCTTCTTCATCAGCGAGGCCGCACTGACCCGAACGGCCTTGCTCTCGCCGGCGGCGGCCTTCTTCTCGTGACCCATCACGATGTAGAGGACCAGCCCCACGGCGAAGATCGCCACGAGGGCGGTAAGGCCCACCTTGACGAAGAGGTCACGCTTACGGTCCTGCGCGTTCAGGTCGTAGCGGGGTGAGCTTTTCTTGTTGCTGGCCACGGGTCGGCTGATCCTTGCTGTCTTGGGACTGTTGTCGCGACTGTTGCGCGCCTCCAGAGTACCGGCGACGGTGCCGTGTGCTGCTGCTACGGGTGTGCGAGGTGCGCCCGCAGCGCCGAGATGATCTCCGCATTGGCGCGGGCGACCCCGCCGCCGAGCACATTGAGGTTGATGAATCCGTGGATCATCGATGAAATCTGCCGGTGGTCAACGGCCACGCCGGCCTCCCGCAACCGGGTCGCATACTGGTCGCCCTCGTCGCGCAGCGGATCGAAACCGGCCGTGACCACCAACGCCGGAGACAGGCCGGACAGATCCTCGGCAAGCAGCGGAGAAACCAGGGGGTCGGCGAAGTCCAGCCCCGAGCCTTCGACGTAGCAGTTCTGGAACCAGTCCATATCGTGCTTTGTCAGCAGGAATCCGTCGCCGAACAGCGACCGGGACCGGGTTCCGCCCCGCAGGTCGGTTGCCGGATAGATCAGCCACTGAAGCGAGGGCAGCGGATCGCCGGCGTCGCGGGCCATAAGGGTGACCACCGCGGCCAGGTTGCCTCCTGCGCTGTCACCGCCGACGGCCACCCGTCGCGGGTCCGCACCAAGTTCGACCGCACGTTCCCGGGCCCATCGGTAGGCCGCATAGGCGTCGTCGACGGCGGCGGGTGCACGATGCTCGGGGGCCAGTCGGTAGTCGACCGCCAGCACGTGAATCCCCGCGTCACGGCTGATCAACCGGCACGCGGAGTCGTGGCTGTCGAGGTCGCCCAACACCCACCCGCCGCCGTGGAAGAAGACCAGCAGTGGGGCCGGGGTCCCGGTGGCCCTGGTCCGATAGTGCCGGGCCGCGATGGTGCCGGCCGGTCCGGGAATCGACACCGGACTGCTGTCTGCGACCCGCACACCCGGTTCGTCGAGGGTGTGACCCAGGGCGCCGAAGTTGGCCCTGCTGGCGAGGGCGTCGTCGCCGATCACCAAGCCGTCGACGCCGGTGGCCCGTTGGGCGGCCAGCAGGATCTGGATCGACGGATCCAAGGTGTTGCCGTCGATGGTCACCGCCCTGCCGCCGGACAACAGTCGCTTGGCGCTATCGGGCAGGCGTGGAATGAGTTTGACGCCCACTCGATTACCAAGGGCCAACGCCCGATCCTTGACGGTTGTCATGAGCCGCATGCTACGCCCGGCAGACCGGCACGTCGGGCCCGCAGTGGACGGCCGGAAACGCCAATGCCGGTGCCCGTAACGGCGCATTCGGCTCGGTACTATCGTCACCCGAACCCGGTCCCTCCGGAATCCTCGAATCACAGGCAGGTGACATGACACCGACGGCCGCCGTTCCCACCGTCACGCTCAACGACGACCACACCATCCCGGTGCTCGGTCTGGGCGTGTCCGAACTGCCGCCGGATGAGGCCGAGGCCGCGGTCACCGCCGCGCTGGCGGCCGGCTACCGACTGATCGACACCACTGCCGCCAACGGCAACGAGGAGGCGGTTGGACGGGCCATCGCCACCTCGGGCATCCCGCGCGAGGAGCTCTACATCACCGCGAAGCTGCTCACGGCGGATCAGGGTTTCCAGTCCTCGCAGGACACCTGCAGAGCCAGCCTGGCCCGACTCGGCCTGGACTACGTCGACCTCTATCTCGTCGACTGGCCCGCCGAGCAGAACGGCAAGTACATCGACGCCTGGGGCGGCCTCATGAAGTCCAAGGACGTCGGTGACGTCCGTTCCATCGGGGTCAGCAACTTCTCCCCCGAGCACCTGTCGAACATCATCGAGCTGTCCTATGTAGTCCCCGTGGTCAATCGGGTCGAACTGCACCCGTTGCTGAACCAGGACGAGTTGCGCCAGGTACATGCCCAACACGGGATCCGCACCCAGGCCTACTGCCCGTTGGGAAACGGCACGCTCCTGGAGAACCCTGAGGTCGCGAAAGTTGCTGCGGCGCAGAGCAAATCCCCCGCACAGGTGCTGATCCGGTGGAGCATCCAACTCGGCAACGTGGTGATCCCCAGCGCGACCGACCCCGCCCGACTGGCGGAGAACATCGACGTCTTCGGCTTCGAACTCAGCGACGCCGAGATGGGCGCACTCAGCGCACTGGACGACGGCACCCGGTTGCGCCCCAATCCGGAGACCGCCGGCGACTGAGAAACAAGGCGAAAAGTTTAATTTGCGTTTCGGAAACGCCTCAAACCGCCGCAGCTAACGTCCATCCCCACCAGGTAGAAAACCGGAAGGGGCCACCAATGCACGTTACTGTCCGCTCTCACCTCACCGCGGGCATCGCTGCCCTCGGCGCGGGCGCCATCGCCCTCACGCCGGTCCAGCCCATCCCCCACCACATGGCACTCGCCCAGGAAGAGGTTGTCGCCAACCTCGCGGTCACCCTTGCC
>CAISDL010000061.1 GCA_903884065.1 uncultured Actinomycetes bacterium
CAGCACCTGCTGGACTCGATCGTCGACGAGTTCGCCGAGAACGAGGACCTGCCCAACACCACCAACCCCGATGACTGGGCGCGTATCTCGGGCAAGAAGGGCGAGCGGATCGTGTACATCCGCACCCTGGTCACCGGCAAGAGTTCGAGTGCGAGCCGGGCCATCGACACCGAGTCCAACCTGGGGCAGTACCTCTGACCTAGGACTGCAGCGTGTAGCTGTTGGTCAGTTCGTCCTGCAGGACGTGTGCCACGGTTTCGGTGGTGTCCACGGTCAAAGGCTCTGTGAGAGTTCGCGTTTCGTAGCGCCATCCCTGCGGCGGGTTCAGTCGCGACGCAAGTCCGGTGAGGTCGTCAAGCGTCAGATTCTTGTCGACGACCTGGCTCCAGGTCTGCATCACCCAGCGCTGCCCGTCGGGGTCGACGAGTTCGAAGACCGGCCGGCCGGCGTCGAAGGTGAACACCGCGCGGCGATCGACTTTGTTGACGTTGTAGGGCTGCGGATTGTTCGAGGCCAACTGCACGGTCGCCTGCTCGATCATGTCGATCCCGCCGAAGCTCTGGGTCGGCTGCGGTCCGGCGGCCTTCTTGCCGATTCGGCTCATCAACCAGTAGCGCGGACCATTGAGCAATGCGGCCACCGCGCCGTTCTCCCGGGCGATCGCCTCGGCGTCCAGGGCGTTCCACTGTTCTGCGGGGCAGTCGTTGAGCGGAAAGCTGTTGTAGACGGTCGCTTCGGGTCCGGACTCACTCATCCGGACCAGCAGCACCTCGCCGTAGCGCTTCCCGAACACATCTCCGGATTGATCAGTCATGGGCCCATTGTGACGCGCGGTAGCGATTCCGGGCCCGCAATGTGGTGCGCAGGTCCGCCAGCATCGGGTCGAGGAACTGAGCGCGGTACTGGGTGTCGGTGACGACCTTGGCCGACAGGTACATGAACGTGATCGCCGTCAGCAGCATCGTGGTCTGGATCAGCGAATCGGGGATCGGCAGGGTCATCCCCAGCAGTTGACCGTCGGGTCGGCCGGCGCCGCGCGTCCAGGCGTCCAGCACCGGCGGGCTCACCAGGATCATCCCCAGGACGAAGAACACGGTGCCGGTCAACACGGCCACCGTCAGCACGTGCACCAGTTGTGAGGCCGCCACCACGAACACGGTGTTGGCCCGTTCGGGGACCGACAGGGGATCGCTGGCGGGCGGGTCGGCGACACCGTCGAACGGGGTGCCCGCCAGTGCGGCTGGGTCATCGGTGTCGACCTCTGCCGCCGACAGCAACGGCCGGACCTTTTCCAAGGTGGTCGACACCAGAAAGCTGCCGGCCACCAGGAAGAGAAAGCCCATGCCGAGCCAGAGTCGGCCGCGCGAGATCAGCGAGGTCATCAACCACACATAGGTGTTGAAGAACACCAGGAAGGTGAGTAGCACCACCGGCAGCGCGCGCACGAACATCGCGGCGGTGGCCGCGAGGTTGGACAACGTCAGTTCAGCCACCCAGCCCAGGATCGAGCCGACGCCGGTCGCCGTCAGCAGCAGGACCACTGCGACCGCCACACCGAACAGCACCACGTTCATCACGGGCCGCTGACTCGGGCCGCCGATCCAGGCGCCGAGGACGATGACCGCCAGTGCGGCAGTGGCCGCCACCGAACGGCGGGCCGGCGAGGTGATCTTGGACACCAGCCAACCCGCCAGCGCGGCGGCCGGTAACGCCAGCGCCACCAGGCCCAGCACGAAACTCTGGCTCACGTCCGGGCGGCCGGCGATGTCGACGGTGTGCTCGCCCGATATCGCCACGATGAGGATCGAATTGGCGGCCATCGCTGCCAGACCGGCGAGCGCGGGAGCCGAACGGCCCCACACCCGGCGCAGCAGAGCGGACTTGTGCACCACCGCGGGAAGTCCCTGGTTGAGGAACCATTGGTCGGCGGCGTAGCTGTCGGCCCCGGGTTGACTCATGGTGTCGCACCCTAGCGCCTGGAGGCGCGACGACCGCGCACCCTGCGGTGCGACCACACGGCTAGTCTGTCGTCATGCAGCGGATCATCGGAACCGAGGTGGAATACGGCATCTCGTCGCCCTCTGATCCGACCGCCAACCCCATCCTGACCTCGACTCAGGCGGTGCTGGCCTACGCCGCGGCGGCCGGCATCCAACGGGCCAAACGGACCCGGTGGGACTACGAGGTGGAGTCACCGCTGCGGGACGCCCGCGGCTTCGATCTGAGCCGGGCCGCCGGGCCTCCGCCGGTGGTCGACGCCGACGAGGTCGGCGCGGCCAACATGATCCTGACCAACGGTGCGCGCCTTTACGTCGACCACGCGCACCCCGAGTACTCCGCCCCCGAGGTCACCGACCCGCTCGATGCGGTCATCTGGGACAAGGCGGGGGAGCGGGTGATGGAGGCCGCCGCCCGGCATGTCGCCAGCGTCCCGGGTGCGGCGAAACTGCAGTTGTACAAGAACAACGTCGACGGCAAGGGCGCGTCCTACGGGACGCACGAGAACTACCTGATGAGCCGTCAGACGCCGTTCGCCGCCGTCATCGCCGGCCTGACCCCGTTCATGGTGTCGCGCCAGGTCGTCACCGGATCCGGCCGGGTCGGCATCGGCGCGTCCGGTGACGAACCCGGTTTCCAGCTGTCTCAGCGTGCCGACTACATCGAGGTCGAGGTCGGCCTGGAGACCACCCTCAAGCGCGGCATCATCAACACCCGCGACGAACCGCACGCCGATGCCGACAAATACCGCCGGCTGCACGTGATCATCGGGGACGCCAACCTGGCCGAGACCTCGACCTACCTGAAGGTAGGCACCACCTCGCTGGTACTCGACGTCATCGAGGAGGGCCCCCAGCACGGCATCGACCTCAGCGATCTGGCGTTGGCCCGTCCGGTGCACGCGGTCCACGTGGTCAGCCGCGATCCGTCCCTGCGGGCGACCGTCGCCCTGGCCGACGGCCGTGAGTTGACGGCGCTGGCCCTGCAGCGCATTTATCTCGACCGGGTGGCCACCCTGCTCGACAAGCGCGACCCGGATCCGCGGGCCGCCGACGTGGTGGAGACCTGGGCGCGCGTCCTCGATTTGCTGGAGCGCGATCCCATGGAATGTGCGGAGTTGCTGGATTGGCCGGCCAAACTGCGGCTGCTCGACGGCTTCCGGCAGCGCGAGAACCTCGGCTGGTCGGCCCCGCGACTCCAACTCGTCGATCTGCAGTACTCCGACGTGCGACTGGATAAAGGCCTCTACAACCGGCTGGTGGCCCGCGGGTCGATGAAACGGCTGGTGACCGAGCAGCAGGTACTCGACGCGGTCGACAACCCGCCCACCGATACCCGCGCCTACTTCCGCGGCGAATGCCTGCGCCGGTTCGGCGCCGACATCGCCGCGGCCAGCTGGGACTCGGTGATCTTCGACCTCGGCGGCGACTCGCTGATCCGGATCCCCACCCTGGAGCCGCTGCGCGGCAGCAAGGCGCACGTCGGGGCGCTGCTGGACTCGGTGGACAGCGCCGCGGAACTGGTCGAACAATTGACGAACTAGCGTCCGGCCGCGCGCACCGTTAAGCGTCAGTGCCGGACGGTACTGTGGAGGCCGGCGGCCCGGCTGGACTGATGACGGGGCCGCCGATGAGAGCAGGAGGCAGCGATGGCTCAGGAACAAACCAAGCGCGGTGGCGGCGGCGGCGAGGACGACGACCTCTCCGGCGACGCGGCCGCCGGGCAGGAGCGTCGCGAGAAGTTGGCCTCGGAGACTGACGACCTGCTGGACGAGATCGACGACGTCCTCGAGGAGAACGCCGAGGACTTCGTGCGGGCATACGTCCAAAAGGGCGGACAGTGACCTGGCCGTTTCCTGACCGTCTGGCCGTCAACCCGCCGCTGACTCATCCCTTGCATTCCTCGCCCTTGCATTCCTCGCGCTCCGTCGATCTGTCCTCCTTCTCCGATTTTCTGCGCCGCCAGGCTCCCGAGTTGCTGCCGACCGGCAGTGGCTTTCCGGGCGCCGGCGCCACCGCGGGCGATGCACTGCCGCACGGGACCACGATCGTCGCGCTGAAATACCCGGGTGGCGTGATGATCGCCGGGGACCGCCGCTCCACGCAGGGCAACATGATCGCCGGACGCGATGTGCAGAAGGTCTACATCACCGACGACTACACCGCCACCGGCATCGCCGGGACCGCGGCGATCGCGGTGGAATTCGCCCGGCTCTACGCCGTCGAACTCGAGCACTACGAAAAGCTCGAGGGCGTCCCAATGACGTTCGCCGGCAAGGTCAACCGGCTGGCCATCATGGTCCGCGGCAACCTCGGCGCCGCGCTGCAGGGTTTCGTCGCGCTGCCACTGCTCGTCGGGTACGACGTCGACGACACCGACCGCAACGCGGCGGGCCGCATCGTGTCCTTCGACGCCGCCGGCGGCTGGCACGTCGAGGATGAGGGATATCAGGCCGTCGGGTCCGGGTCGCTGTTCGCCAAGTCCTCGATGAAGAAGCTGTATCCCGCAGTGGCTGATGCGGATTCGGCGCTGAAGGTCGCCGTCGAGGCCCTCTACGACGCCGCCGACGACGACTCCGCCACCGGCGGCCCCGATCTGGTCCGCGGCATCTTCCCGACCGCGGTCACCATCGACGCCGACGGTGCCCAGGACGTCGCCGAGGAGCGCATCGCGCGCCTGGCGCGCCAGGTGATCGAAAAGCGCACGGGCGTGGGCGATTTCGGCCCCGGCGGTGGTCCGAGCAACGAAGCACCCCGGGCGGGAGCCTCGTGAGCTTCCCGTACTTCATCTCGCCTGAACAGGCGATGCGTGAGCGATCCGAGCTCGCGCGCAAGGGGATTGCCCGCGGTCGCAGCGTGGTCGCGCTGGCCTACGCCGGCGGCGTGCTCTTCGTCGCGGAGAACCCGTCGAGGTCGTTGCACAAGGTCTCCGAGATCTACGACCGGGTCGGGTTCGCCGCGGTCGGCCGGTTCAACGAGTTCGACAGCCTTCGGCGCGGCGGAATCCAGTACGCCGACACCCGCGGCTACGCCTATGACCGCCGCGACGTCAGCGGCCGCCAACTGGCCAATGTCTACGCCCAGACCCTGGGCACCATCTTCACCGAGCAGGCCAAGCCCTACGAGGTCGAGTTGTGCGTCGCCGAGGTGGCTCACTACGGGGAGACCAAACCCCCGGAGATGTACCGGATCACCTACGACGGCTCCATCGCCGATGAACCGCATTTCGTGGTCATGGGGGGCACGACCGAGCCGATCATCAACGCGCTCAAGGAGTCCTACTCCGAGAACGCCGAACTCGGTGATGCGACCCGGATCGCGGTCGGGGCGCTGCGCAGCGGGATCGCGACCGCCGCCGGCAACTCGACGCCGGCTGCCGAGCCGCGGGTGCTCGGACCCTCGACCTTGGAGGTGGCGGTTCTCGACGCCAACCGACCGCGGCGGGCGTTCCGCCGTATCACCGGCCCGGCGCTGGAGGCACTGCTGCCGGCCGCGGAGCCTGCCCCGGTTCCCGACGGGGACTCCGCTTAGCTGGTGCGAGCGCCGTAATTGGGCGCAGGAGCCACTTCCTGCGGCACCAACTTCATGTAGGAGGCGTTCTCCACCAGCGGTGATTGCGTCGGGCCGTGAGTTTCCGGCTCCGGAACCCGCCAGCTGAGAACGACCACGACGACGCCGCCGGCCACCGCAAGCGCTATCCACAACTTGCGCGCGAAAACCTTGGCATCGAGGTGCACCGCCCCAGCCTAATGAAAGAAACGCCCCGGAGAGAATCACCACGCCGAAATGTGACCTTTGCTCAGGGCGAACGGTGACCTTTGCTCAGGCTAGGGCAAGCTTAGTTCGTCGAAGTTTGCTGGCCGGGCAACTCGCGGGGCAACTGGCCGGGCACCCATGTGCGGGTTTCTCGAGTCGCTGCGGCTCCGCCCCCGGCGTCACCCAGTAGGCTCGATGCGTGCAGCGCAGAATCATGGGCATCGAGACCGAGTTCGGTGTGACCTGCACGTTCCATGGTCACCGCCGGTTATCCCCGGACGAGGTGGCCCGCTATCTGTTCCGCCGGGTGGTGTCCTGGGGCCGCAGTTCCAACGTCTTTCTGCGCAACGGCGCCCGGCTGTACCTCGACGTCGGCAGTCATCCCGAGTACGCCACCGCCGAGTGCGACAACCTCGCCCAGCTCGTCACCCACGACCGGGCCGGCGAGCGGGTGCTGGAGGACCTGCTCATCGATGCCGAGCAGCGACTGGCCGACGAAGGCATCGGCGGGGACATCTACCTGTTCAAGAACAACACCGACTCGGCCGGCAACTCCTACGGCTGCCACGAGAACTACCTGATCGTGCGGGCCGGCGAATTCTCCCGGATCTCCGACGTCCTGCTGCCGTTCCTGGTGACGCGTCAGCTCATCTGCGGCGCCGGCAAGGTTCTGCAGACCCCCAAAGCGGCCACCTTCTGCCTCTCGCAGCGTGCCGAGCACATCTGGGAGGGCGTCTCCAGCGCGACGACGCGATCCCGGCCGATCATCAACACCCGCGACGAACCGCATGCCGACGCCGAGAAGTACCGGCGCCTGCACGTCATCGTCGGCGACTCCAACATGAGCGAGACGACGACCATGCTCAAGGTCGGATCCGCCGCACTGGTCCTGGAGATGATCGAGGCCGGTGTCCCGTTCCGGGACTTCTCCCTGGACAACCCGATCCGTGCGATCCGCGAGGTCAGCCACGACCTGACCGGACGCCGGCAGGTCCGGCTCGCCGGCGGACGGCAGGCCAGCGCCCTGGACATCCAGCGCGAGTACTACTCCCGGGCGGTGGACTACCTGCAGTCCAGGGAGCCCAACACCCAGATCGAGCAGGTGGTCGACCTGTGGGGCCGCCAGCTCGACGCGGTCGAGTCCCAGGACTTCGCCAAAGTCGACACCGAGATCGACTGGGTGATCAAACGCAAGCTTTTCCAGCGTTACCAGGACCGCTACAGCATGGAGTTGTCCGACCCCAAGATCAGTCAGCTCGATCTGGCCTATCACGACATCAAACGCGGCCGCGGCGTGTTCGACATCCTGCAGCGCAAGGGTCTGGCCGCGCGGGTCACCACCGACGAGGAGATCGAGGCCGCCGTCGACACCCCGCCGCAGACCACCCGCGCCAAGCTTCGCGGCGAGTTCATCGCCGCCGCCCAGGAGGCCGGCCGCGACTTCACCGTCGACTGGGTGCACCTCAAGCTCAACGACCAGGCTCAGCGCACCGTGCTGTGCAAAGATCCGTTCCGGTCCACCGACGAGCGGGTCAAACGGCTCATTGCCAGCATGTGACCGTCGGCATGTGGTTGCGGGGTCCGCGGTCCGATAGCGGCTAAGGTTGGCCACCGTGGCGGCCAGCAAGATCTCCAAGGTCGAGCGCTTGATGAACCTGGTCATCGCGCTCCTGTCCACGCGTGGCTACCTGACCGCCGAACGGATCCGGGCCAACGTCGCCGGTTACGGCGACCAGAGCGACGAGGCGTTCTCCCGGATGTTCGAGCGGGACAAGAGCGAACTGCGCGACCTGGGAATCCCGCTGGAGACCGGCCGGGTCAGCGCCTTCGAACCGACCGAGGGCTACCGCATCAAGCCCGATGCCTACGCCCTGCCCGATATCAGCCTGACCCCTGACGAGGCCGCGGCGGTGGCGGTCGCCACGACTCTGTGGGAGTCGCCGGAACGCATCACCGCCACCCAGAGCGCGCTGCTGAAACTGCGCGCCGCGGGCGTCGACGTCGACCCCGCCGCCGGAGTTGCGATCACCACCGGGGCGGGCCCCGCCGGTCTGCGCGGCTCCGAGGAGGTGCTGGGAATCCTGTTCTCGGCCATCGATTCCCGCCAGGTGGTCCAGTTTCGGCACCGTCCCACCATGGTCGAGCCCTATACCGTGCGCACCGTCGAACCGTGGGGTGTCGTCACCGCCAGGGGCCGCTGGTATCTCGCCTGCCACGACCGTGACCGCGATGCCACCCGGATCTTTCGGCTGTCGCGGCTCACCGACGTGAAAGCGACGGGGCCGCAGGGTGCTTTCAGCCGCCCGGACGGGGTGGATCTGCGGGCGATCGTCGAGGCCTCGATCGGTGCGGCAGCCGGCGGGCAGGCCGGGGGACTGGCCCGGGTCTGGGTGGCCGACGGGCACGCGACCGCACTGCGGCGCGCCGGGCGGCCGACCGGCCGGCGCACGGTCGGCGGACGTGACGGCGACGTGATCGAACTCGATGTCGGGAGCGTGGACGGTGTGGCACGCGAGATCGCCGGCTACGGCCGCGATGCGCTGGTGCTGGAACCCGAATCGCTGCGCGCCGACGTCGTAGCGCGCCTGGTCGCACAGGCGGGAGTGGGCGCATGACACCGGTCTCCACCCGCCTGATCCGGCTGCTGAACATGGTTCCCTACTTCCAGGCGAACCCGCGGGTCACCTCTGCCAAGGCCGCCGCTGACCTCGGTGTCACCCGCAAGCAACTGCAGGCCGACATCAACCAGTTGTGGATGTGCGGGCTGCCGGGCTACGGCCCGGGCGACCTGATCGACTTCGAACTGTCCGGCGACACGATCAAGGTCACCTTCTCGGCGGGGATGGACCAGCCGCTGCGTCTGAACTCCTCGGAGGCCAGCGGACTGCTGGTTGCCCTGCGAGCGCTGGCCGACATCCCGGGTGTGGTGGACCCCGCCGCGGCACTGAGTGCGATCGCCAAGATCGAAGCCGCAGCCGGGACCCTGGTCGACAACGACGACGACGCCGTTGCCGCCGAGGATGAGCCGGCGCCGATCGAGGCCGGCGTCGCTGCCGCGGTGCGCGCAGCGCTGCGGGATTCCCACGCGGTCGCGATCGAGTACTACTCGGCTTCCCGGGACGCGCTGTCGGCCCGCGTCGTCGATCCGATCCGGGTGGTGCTCGTCGGTGATCACAGTTATCTGGAGGCCTGGTGCCGGGAAGCCGAGGGTGTCCGGCTGTTCCGCTTCGACCGCATCGTCGACGCTCACGTGCGGGACGAGCCGTCGGCGCCGCCGAAGCCGGCGGTGGACGCGCCCCCGCCGACCGCACTGTTCGATGCCGACCCCTCGCTGCCGTCGGCGACCCTGCGGATCTCGCCCAGGGCCGCGTGGATGCTCGAGTACTTCCCGATGCGGGTGCTCTCGGTCTCGGAAAGCGGCGGGCAGTCCCCGGACGGCTACTGCGAAGCGGCCATGACCTACGCGGCCGAGGACTGGATGGCCCGCCAGATTCTGGGCTTGGGCGCCGACGTACAGGTGCTGGCGCCGCAGTCCCTGGCAGAGCAGGTGCGCGCCTCGGCGGTGGAGGCAGTGGAGGCCTACGCGGCTTTGGACCGCTGAGTCACGACCGCGGCGGTGCCCGGGCCGGGTAGCATCGTGGCCAACGTCGTGGAGGTGACTGAATTGGGTGCTCTACAACCGTGGCACTGGATAATCCTGCTTCTGGTGGTCGTCCTGCTGTTCGGGTCCAAGCGATTGCCCGACGCCGCCCGATCCGTCGGCAAGTCGATGCGCATTTTCAAGTCCGAGGTCAAGGAATTGCAGGCCGACAACAAGGCCGACACCCACGTCGCCCCGGCACAGCCCGGCTTCGCCGCTCCGGCGCAGGCCGTCCCGTCCGAGCGACTTGATGTGCCGGTGCCGCCGCCCGCTCCGAACCCGACCGACATCCGCCCGGCCTGAGCGGGCGATTTTCAGCGGGCGCCCCGGGCGCCGCTAGGTAGAGGCCGTGCGCACCCCTAAGTTCCTCATCCATTTCGACCCGCGCCACCGGAAGAGCCGCGCCAACCCCGACGGCACGATGTCGCTGGTCGAGCATGTCCGCGAACTGCGTGCCCGGCTGCTGATCTCGGTGGCCGGGGTCGCGTTGACCACCATCTTCGGGTTCTTCTGGTACAGCCACGGGATTTTCGGGATGGAGAGCCTCGGGGAGTGGCTGCGTCAGCCCTACTGCGCGCTGCCCGCCTCCGCGCGTGCCGACATCAGCGCTGACGGCGGTTGCCGACTCCTGGCCACCGCGCCGTTCGACCAGTTCATGCTGCGGCTCAAAGTCGGGCTGACCGCCGGCATCGTGATGGCCTGCCCCATCTGGCTGTATCAGGTCTGGGCGTTCATCACCCCGGGCCTCTACCGCAACGAGCGGCGGTTCGCGCTGACATTCGTCGTCGCCGCCGCGACGCTGTTCGTGGCCGGCGCGGTCCTCGCCTACATCGTCCTGGCCAAGGCGCTGCATTTTCTGCTGACCGTCGGCAGCGACGTCCAGGTCACCGCACTGTCCGGCGACCAGTACTTCGGCTTCCTGATCAACCTGCTGCTGGTATTCGGGGTGGGCTTCGAGTTCCCCCTGCTGATCGTCATGCTCAACGTCGTGGGCGTGCTCAGCTACGAGAAGCTGGCGTCGTGGCGGCGAGGCCTGATCTTCGGGGTGTTCGCCTTCGCCGCAGTCGCCACTCCCGGGTCCGATCCGTTCTCCATGCTGGCTCTCGGTCTCGCGCTGACGCTGCTACTGGAGTTCGCGATCCAGATCGCCCGCTTCCACGACAAGCGCAAGGCCAAGCGGGAGGTCGAGGCCGCCATTCCCGACGATGAAGCCGCCCCGATCGAGCAGCCCACGCCGGTCGCCGTGTTCGATCACGGGCCGACGACAATCGGCCCGGACCATGACGACATCACCTGACCGGGGACCGAAACCGGATTCCCAACTCGCCGATTTCGCCGCAGAACTGACGTTCCGGCTCGACCCGTTCCAGGTTCAGGCTTGTGAAGCCCTTGAGCGCGGCCATGGAGTGCTGGTGTGCGCTCCCACCGGCGCCGGTAAGACGGTGGTCGGGGAGTTCGCGGTGCACCTGGCCCTGGCAGCCGGCCAGAAGTGCTTCTACACCACGCCGATCAAGGCGCTGAGCAACCAGAAACACAGCGACCTGGTCCGCCGCTACGGCCCGGAACGTATCGGCCTGCTCACCGGCGACCAGTCGATCAACGGCGACGCCCCCGTGGTGGTGATGACCACCGAGGTGCTCCGCAACATGCTCTATGCCGGGTCTGAAACGTTGGGTGCGCTGGCCTACGTCGTCATGGACGAGGTGCACTTCCTCGCCGACCGGATGCGCGGTGCGGTGTGGGAGGAGGTCATCCTGCACCTGCCCGAGGACGTGCGGCTGGTGAGCCTCTCGGCGACGGTCAGCAACGCCGAGGAGTTCGGCGGCTGGATCAAGACCGTGCGCGGCGACACCACCGTGGTCGTCGACGAACACCGGCCGGTGCCGCTGTGGCAGCACATGCTCGTCGGCAAGCGGCTGTTCGATCTGTTCGACTACGACGCCCCTGCGAAGGGCGGAGCCGCGCACCGGGTGGACCCGGAGTTGATGCGGCACATCGCAAATCGCCGCGAAGCCGACCGGATGGCCGACTGGCAGCCGCGGGGCCGCGGCGGCCGGGGTGGCGGCCGGCCGGGTGGTCCGGGCCTGAACAGGCCGCCGTCGCGCCCGGATGTGATCGCCACTCTCGATCGTGAGGGCCTGCTTCCGGCCATCACCTTCATCTTCTCCCGTGCCGGCTGCGACGGTGCGGTCAAGCAGTGCCTGCGCAGCCCACTGCGGCTTACCACCGAGGAGGACCGGGTTCGCATCGCCGAGGTGATCGATCGCCGCTGCGGCGACCTGGCTGACGCCGATCTGGTGGTCCTGGACTACTACGAGTGGCGGGAGGGACTGCTGCGCGGGCTGGCGGCCCACCACGCCGGCATGCTGCCGACGTTCCGCCACACCGTCGAGGAACTGTTCACCGCCGGACTGATCAAAGCCGTATTCGCCACCGAGACATTGGCGTTGGGCATCAACATGCCGGCGCGCACCGTCGTGCTGGAGAAGCTGGTGAAGTTCAACGGCGAACAGCACATGCCGCTGACGCCGGGGGAATACACCCAGCTCACCGGGCGGGCCGGCCGACGCGGCATCGACGTCGAGGGTCACGCGGTGGTGATCTGGAACCCGAACGACTCCACCGCCGAGCCCGCCGAGATCGCCGGTCTGGCCACCACCCGGACCTTCCCGCTGCGCAGTTCGTTCGCGCCGTCGTACAACATGACGATCAACCTCGTCAGCCAGATGAGTCCGCAGGCGGCGCACGCACTGCTGGAGCGATCCTTCGCGCAGTATCAGGCCGACCGTTCGGTGGTGGGACTGGTGCGCGGCGGGGAGCGCGGCGAGAAGATGCTCGACGAGATCGCCACCGAGATGGACTGGGACCGCAGGCGTTCGACCACCGAGCCGGCGATCCTGGACTATGCCCGGCTGCGGGCCAGGATCGGCGAACGGGAACGGGCGGCGTCGCGGACGTCGCGACTGCAGCGCCGCCAGGCCGCGGGCGACGCGCTGGCCGGTCTGCGCCGTGGGGACATCATCAACATCACCAACGGTCGACACGGCGGGCTGGCGGTGGTTCTCGAGGCGGCCCGCGACTCCGACGACCCGCGTCCGCTGGTGTTGACCGAAAACCGTTGGGCCGGAAGGATTTCCTCGGTCGACTATCCGGCGGCATCGGGTCCGCTCGGTGCGATGAGCCTGCCCAAGCGGGTGGAACACCGTCAGCCCCGGGTGCGCCGCGACCTGGCGTCTGCGCTGCTCTCGGCGGCGGAGGGACTGATGGTGCCGTCGGCTCGGCGGCGCCGCGGCTCAGACGATGAACCTGATGCCGACCCCGAACTGCTGGCCTTGCGGGAGCAGATGCGGCGTCACCCAGCCCATCGGGCGGCCGGCCGGGACGCCATGGCGCGCGTCGCCGAGCGTTATTTGCGGGTCGAACGGGACAACGCGCAGATCCGCGACAAGGTGAACGCCGCCACCAACTCACTGGCCCGCACCTTCGACCGGATCGTCGGCCTGCTGAGCGAACGTGGGTACATACAGTCCTCGGTCGCCGACGCCGGACCGAGGGTCACCGCAGACGGGCGGCTGCTGGCCAGGATCTACAGCGAGAGCGACCTGCTGGTGGCTGAGTGTCTGCGCAGCGGGATGTGGAAGGGACTGCCGCCCGCCGAGTTGGCCGCGGTGCTCTCGGCCATGGTGTTCGAGTCGCGCGGAAGCGACGGTCCCACGCCGGTCCACGCCATCGATATGCCGACACCGGCGGTGCGCCGTGCGCTCGCCGAGACCCGCCGGCTTTCCGACACACTGCGCGCCGACGAGCAACGGCACCGGTTGTCCCAGTCGCGCCAACCCGACGAGGGTTTCGTACCGGCGATCTACCGGTGGGCGACCACCGGCAACCTGGCCGCTGCGCTGGAGGTCTCGGATGTGGCCGGCAACGGTTCGCCGCTGTCTGCAGGCGACTTCGTGCGCTGGTGCCGTCAGGTGCTCGACCTGCTCGATCAGGTGCGTAACGCGGCCCCGGAATCCAGCCTGCGAACCGCCGCGAAACGCGCCATCGACGACATCCGGCGCGGCGTCGTGGCTGTTGACAACGGGTAGTGTGATGCAAACGCTACTGTTGGGGACGTTCTTTCGGGGCGAGAGCTCCTGACATCGAGGAGAAACGATGAGCGGACCGCAGGGATCTGACGCCAACCCCTGGGGCGATAACCCTGTCGGCGGCGCAGACCAGCCCTCGGCCCCGGCCCCGTCCTGGCAGCAGCCGGGTCAGGGCGTGGAAGCCCCGGCCTGGCAGCCGGCGGGCAGCGAAGCGCCGGCCTGGCAGCCGCCCGCTTACACCCCTGCGCAGTACCCGCAGTACGGCCAGCCCCCGGTGCCGCCCGGCTACCCGCAGGCCCAGCCCTACGGCGTTGCGCCCGAATACAACCCGGCGGCCTACGGCCAGCCCGCACAGTACGGACAGCCCGGCCCCTACGGACCGCCGCAGCAGTACGGCCAGTATCCCGCCCCGGGTCAGTACCCTCAGGGTCAGTACCCGCCGGGCCAGTACCCGCAGCCCGGGCAGCCGGGTCAGTACCCCGGTTATCTGCCGCCGGGTACTGAGGAGGGGACCAAGAAGTCGGCCCGCATGATCGGAACCATCCTGGGCGGGCTGGGCGCGCTGTTGCTGGCTCTGCTGCTGGTACTGGGTTTCTGGAAGCCGGGCTTCTTCGTCAGCACCAAGCTGGACGTCAACAAGGCGCAGCAGGGTGTGCAGCAGATCCTCACCGATGAGGCAGGCGGCTACGGTGCCAAGAACGTCAAGGACGTCAAGTGCAACAACGGCCAGAACCCGGCGGTCAAGAAGGGTGACACCTTCAACTGCGAGGTCAGCATCGACGGCACGAAGCGCCAGGTGACGGTGACGTTCCAGGACGACAAGGGCACCTACGAGGTCGGTCGGCCGAAGTAGCCGTTCGGCGGCGTCATCCGGCTGAGTAGCCGTTCGGCGGCGTCATCCGGCTGAGTAGCCGTTCGGGATCAGGCGTTCGGGGTGGTGGAAGTCGTTGGTGCCGCCGGTCAGTGGGATCTGGGGTGGGGGCAGCCACTCGGTGGTGCCGTCCTTGCGTTTCCGGGTTCTCCATCCGCCGCGTGTGATGAGCCGGTGGTGCGCTGGGCAGGCGAAGGTGAGGCGGTCGATGTCGGTGCGGCCGCCGTCGGCCCACTCGTCGACATGGTGGGTTTCGCAGAGGTAGCCGGGCATGTCGCAGCCCGGGGC
>CAISDL010000062.1 GCA_903884065.1 uncultured Actinomycetes bacterium
GAATCCGCAGGCCGTGCTGATTGCTCTCCAGCACCGACTAGATCGCGTACTTCTTGGCCCGGTCGACGACGTTCTGGATCATCGCCCCGGAGTTGAAGTCCTTGAAGTACATGACCTCTTTGTCGCCATTGGCGTAGGTGACCTCGAGGAAGCGGTTGTCGTCGATCTCGGCGTACATCCGGTCGACGACCTTCTCGATCATCGCCTTGATGCACACACTGCGGTCGCCGCCGAACTCGGCCAGGTCCTCGGCGTGCAGCGGCAGGTTTTCCACCAGGTACTTGCTGAAGATGTCCTGCGCCGCTTCGGCATCCGGGCGCTCGATCTTGATCTTGACGTCCAGGCGGCCGGGCCGCAGGATCGCCGGGTCGATCATGTCCTCACGATTGGAGGCGCCGATGACGATGACGTTCTCGAGGCCCTCGACGCCGTCGATCTCGCTGAGCAGCTGCGGCACGACGGTGGTCTCGACGTCGGAGCTGACACCGGTTCCGCGGGTGCGGAAGATGGAATCCATCTCGTCGAAGAACACGATGACCGGGGTGCCCTCGGAGGCCTTCTCCCGCGCCCGCTGGAAGATCAGGCGGATATGCCGTTCGGTCTCGCCGACGAACTTGTTCAGCAGCTCGGGGCCCTTGATGTTGAGGAAGTACGACTTGGCCTCGCGGGCATCCTCGCCGCGCACCTCGGCCATCTTCTTGGCCAGCGAGTTGGCGACCGCCTTGGCGATCAGCGTCTTGCCGCATCCGGGCGGGCCGTAGAGCAGGACGCCCTTGGGCGGGCGCAACGAGTACTCCCGGTACAGCTCCTTGTGCAGGAACGGCAGTTCGACCGCGTCGCGGATCTGCTCGATCTGACGGGTCAGGCCGCCGATGTCGCTGTAGGCGACGTCGGGCACCTCTTCGAGCACGAGGTCTTCGACCTCGGCCTTGGGAATGCGTTCGAAGGCGTAGCCGGCCTTGGTGTCGACCAGCAGCGAGTCGCCCGGCCGAAGTTTGCGCGGCCGCTGGTCCTCGTCGAGGGCGGCGGCGACGTCGGGATCCATGTCCTCGGCGGCCACCAGCGGCTCGGCCAGCCAGACGATCCGCTCTTCGTCGGCGTGCCCGACCACCAGGGCCCGGTGTCCGTCGGCGAGCACCTCGCGCAGCGTGCTGATCTCGCCGACCGCCTCGAACGCGCCGGCCTCGACCACGGTGAGCGCCTCGTTGAGCCGGACGGTCTGCCCCTTCTTGATCGATGCGACGTCGAGATTGGGCGAGCAGGTCAGCCGCATCTTTCGGCCGGAGGTGAAGACGTCCACGGTGTCATCGTCGTGAGCACCCAAGAGCACGCCGTAGCCGCTGGGCGGCTGGCCCAGCCGGTCGACCTCCTCGCGCAGCGCCAGCAGTTGCTGACGGGCTTCCTTGAGGGTGTCCATCAACTTGGCGTTACGCGATGCCAGTGAGTCGATCCGGGCTTCCAGCTGCTGCACCTCACGGGAGCGCTGGCCGCCGCTGACGCCCTGCAGCTGATCGCGCAGGGCCGCCGCCTCGCGGCGCAACGCTTCCAACTCGGCGGCATCCCCGTCGTCGTGGGCACCGAAAGCTCCAGATCGATGTGACTCACTCATAACGGCTCCTTCCGCGCACCGAATCTGGTGCGGTGGACACCCCAACGCTACCGGCGATCGAGCCGTTCCGGGCGCTCGGAGAATGTCGACACTCTGACATCACTGTTAACCTCGGAGGCAGCAGGGCCCGATCGAAAGGACCATCGTGACCCAGAAACTCCTCGTCACGTGCGTGGCAGCAGCCGCCATTGCCGGCGGCGCCGCGGCGGGCATCACCGCCGGGGTATCAATCACGGCGAGCGGTTCTCCGGCGGTGCAACCCGTCGTGTTCGGAGCGCCCCTGCCGCTTGATCCCGCAGCGGACATTCCCACCACCGACCAGCTCACCGGCGTTCTCATCGGCCTGGCCGACCCGGGCGTTCCATTCGCCAACAAGAGCTACCTGATCGAGGGTGGCATTGGCCGTATCGAGGCCCGCACGGCCGACGCGCTGATGAAGAACGCGGTCGCCAGGGGCCAGGTTCCGTTGAACTTCTCGGTGGGCGACATCACCCCGGTCGGACCGGGCGCCGCCAGCGCCACCGTCACCGCGGCCGGACCCGGCATGCCGCCGACGACCCAGACCGTCACCTTCGTCGACCAGGGCGGCTGGAAGCTGTCCCGCTCGTCGGCCAGCACGGTGCTGTCCATCTTCAGCGCCTAGCCGGGCGTGTGGATCGGCTGGATCGAGTTCGACATCCTGCTCGGCGACGTTCGTTCGCTGAAGCAGAAGCGGTCGGTGGTGCGGCCACTGGTCGCTGAATTGCAGCGCCGGTTCAGCGTCTCGGCCGCCGAGACCGGTTCGCTGGATCTTCATCGGCGAGCCGGTGTCGGCATCGCCGTCGTCTCCGCCGACAGAGCCCATCTTCTCGACGTCCTGGACTCCGCCGAACGCCTGGTGTCGGCCCGCCCGGAGATCGAATTGCTCTCAGCGCGAAGGGATCTGCGCCACAGCGACGATTGACGCCGGGCGGCAACCACCTCGTCAGTCCCCGGGTGTCGGGACGCCGCCTCGCCCTTTCTTGCGCAGTGGGGTCGGCGTGACCGTGCCCGGAGCCAATCGGCGCGCGGAAACGAGAAAAGCGGTGTGACCGCGCATGTTGTGCTGAGGACGTACGGCCAGGCCGACGACGTTCCAACCGCGCAGCAACGTCTCCCACGATCGCGGCTCAGTCCAGCACTTCTGCTCGCGCAGGGCCTCCACCACCTTGGACAACTGAGTGACGGTGGCGACGTAGATGACCAGCACGCCGCCTGGCAGCAGCACCCGCGCCACCGATTCCAGCACGTCCCACGGTGCGAGCATGTCGAGCACCGCGCGGTCGATCGACGCGTCAGGCAGGTCGCAGTCGGCCAGGTCGGCGATGGTCAACGTCCAGTTGTCCGGGTCTCCGCCGTAGAACGTCGACACGTTTTGACGGGCGTGCACGGCGTGGTCGTCGCGGACCTCGTAGGAGATCACCCGGCCCGCCGGTCCGACCGCGCGCAGCAGCGAGCAGGTCAGCGCTCCCGACCCGGCGCCGGCTTCCAGCACGCGCGCCCCGGGGAACACATCGCCCTCGTGGATGATCTGCGCGGCATCCTTCGGGTAGATCACCTGCGCACCGCGCGGCATCGACATCACGTAGTCGATCAGCAGCGGACGCAACACCAGGAAGGCGTCGCCGTTGGTCGACTTGACCACACTTCCCTCGGGCAGTCCGATCACCGAGTCATGGGTGACGGCACCGCGGTGGGTGTGAAACTCGCTGCCGGGGTTGAGGATCATCGTGTAGTGACGACCCTTGGAGTCGGTCAACTGCACACGGTCGCCGATGGCGAAGGGGCCAGTCCTGCGGACGTCACTCACGCCCCGTTGCACACCCCGGAATTGCGGATCACGTCGCCGTAGACCCTCATCGTGGCGGTGTTGGCGTTGATCACCCCGGATGGCATCTGGCGGGCGATCTTGTCGCTGATCTGGGTGAGCTGGAACCAGAGGTGGTAGAAGGAGTCGCCGTTGTACAGCGGCGAATACTGGCTCTGGTCCGGGTAGTTGGTGATGTACAGCGTGTGCACCCGCGGATCCAGGAACGCGGCGGCCTGATCCAGGTCGGCCCGCAATGCGTCGCCGGCCCCCTGCACCCCGGCCCACACGTCGTAGCCGTCCCGCAGGGCTTGCTGGAAGCCGAAGACCTGCCCGGCCAGGGCGTCGTACCGGGTGTTGAACCAGTGGCAGGCTTCGCCCTCGGCGGTGACCATGGCCGGCGTGACCCGGTTCTGCCAGAGGTTGTACGGGAACACCGTGTAGTTCGGCGACCAGCCGGGACCGGCGGCGTCGTCGGCATGCGCAACGCCGGTCAGCGGCGCGACCATTCCCGCAACGGCGCAGGCCATTACCGTCGTGGCCCGTCGAACGGCCGTGCACCAACCCATCCGACGATTATCCGAGCGGGGACCGCAGACGGCGTCGGATTCGGCGAATTGCGGCCGGGATGGGCTCACAGGATGCTGGTGAGAAAAGCGACCGTGATGCCGGCGGCGGCGGCGAACAGGTCCTCCCCGAGCGCAACCGGGCGGTCCCGTCCGCCGTTGGCGGCGACCAACCGGGTGCGGATCTCATAGCCGAGGATGGTGCCGATGACCGCGCCGATCAGGCCCGCTCCGAGACTGCCCCACCGGTAACCCCACGCGGTGCCCAGCACGGCGCCGGAGAAAGCGCCGGAGGCCAGGCGGACCAGGAATTGTGGTGCCGACTTACGGCTGGGCAGGGTGGGCATTTTGTCGCTGACGAGTTCGGCGACGGCCACGACGGTCAGGATCGCCACGGTGATCCAGTGACCCATCCACGACGCCCACGTGCCCGACAGGTTGATCCAGTTCAGGAAGGCCGCCCAGGCCAGTACCGCCGGCGCGGTGAAGGCGCGCAGACCGGCGACCACGCCGATCAGCAGTGCCAGCGATAAGACGAGCGCGTGCGTCATGGCGTCCTCCGGTGCTAGACGGTCATCGGGACGCTAGCACGGGGGTAGCATCGGGCGGCCGTTCAGAAGCGGCAGAACCGGACGTCGGAGGCCAGAATCGCCTTCGCTCCGATCCCCGCCAGTTCATCCATGATGGCGTTGACGTCGCGACGGGGCACCAGAGCGCGCACGGCCACCCAGTCCGGGTCGGCCAGTGGCGCGATGGTCGGCGACTCCAGTCCGGGGGTGATCTCGGTGGCGCGCGCCACCAGGTCGCGGGGGCAGTCGTAGTCGAGCATCAGGTACTGCTGGCCGAAGACCACCCCCTGCACCCGGCCGGCCAGCTGATCGCGTGCGGTGCGGTTGGCCTCGTCGGCATCGGCGGGCAGGAGCGCAGCGGTGTCGCGTTCGATCAGGACCGCCTCGGAGTCGCAGAGCGGATCACCGAACGCCGCCATGTTGTGCATTCGCAGAGTGCGGCCCGAGCCCACCACGTCGGCGATCGCGTCGGCGACCCCGAGTTGAACCGAGATTTCCACCGCACCGTCCAGTCGGATCACGGTGGCCGCAATCCCCCTGGCGGCCAGATCTTTTCGAACCAGGTTCGGGTACGCCGTGGCGATCCGCAGACCGGCCAGGTCGGCGACGGCCCAGCTTCGCCCGAGGGGAGCCGCGTACCGGAAGCTCGACGACCCGAAGCCCAGGGCGAGCCGTTCGCGCACCGGGGCGCCGGACTCGGCGGCCAGGTCGCGGCCGGTGATGCCGAGATCGAGGTCCCCGGACCCGACGTAGATGGCGATGTCCTTGGGACGCAGGAAGAAGAATTCGACGCCGTTGGCCGGGTCGATGACGGTCAGATCCTTGGGATCGGTGCGACGCCGGTAACCGGCTTCGGACAGGATCTCGGCGGCCGACTCCGAGAGCGCCCCCTTGTTGGGAACAGCGACTCGCAACATGGTCTCTCTACAGCTTCCGGTAGACGTCGTCGAGGGTGAGCCCGCGGGCGATCATCAGCACCTGGGTCCAGTACAGCAGCTGGCTGATCTCTTCGGCGAGGGCCTCGTCGGGCTCGTGCTCGGCAGCCAGCCACACCTCGCCGGCTTCTTCGAGGATCTTCTTGCCCAGGGTGTGCACACCGGCGTCCAGTGCCGCCACAGTGGCACTTCCGGGCGGCCGCATGCGGGCCCGTTCGCCGAGTTCGGCGAACAGCTCCTCGAAGGTCTTCACAGGCTGGGATTGTCCCATGCGGCCCGTGACGTGACCGCAGCTAGGCCATCTGGTCGGCCGTCATGTCCTCGAGTGCCACACCCTTGGTCTCGTGGACCCAGCGCCAGACGAAGAGGAAGGACAGGATGGCACACAGCGCATAGAAGCCGTATGCGACTCCGAGCACGTTGCGCAGACCCGGGAAGGTGACGGTGATCAGCCAGTTCGCCGCCCACTGGCCGGCCGCGGCCAGGCCGAGGGCAGCCGCGCGGATGCGGTTGGGGAACATCTCGCCGAGCAGGACCCAGACCACCGGGCCCCAGGACATGCCGAACGCCACCACGAACAGGTTCGCCGCGACCAGGGCGATCGGACCGGCCGCGCCACTCAGTTGGGGGTTGCCGTCGACCTGGGGTGCGGTGCCGAAGATGATCGCCATGGTCGCCAGGGTGATCCCCATTCCAGCCGAACCGACCAGCAACAACGGCTTACGGCCCACCTTGTCGATGAGGGCGATCGCGATCAGCGTGGTCGCGATGTTGACGATCGAGGTGATGACGGTGATGAGGAACGACTGGCTCTCGTCGAAACCGACCGCCTCCCAGAGCACATTGGAGTAGTAGAAGATCACGTTGATGCCGACGAATTGCTGGAAGATCGACAACCCGAGACCCACCCAGACGATGCCGTAGACACCGCCACCCGGCTTACGCAGATCGCGCCAGGACGGTTTGGACTCGCCGGCCAGCGTGCCCTGAATACGGTCGAGGGTGATCTCCAGGTTCTTCTCGCCGAGCAGCATGGTCAGCACCTTGCGGGCTTCCGGAATGCGTTGGCGCGCAACCAGATACCGCGGAGACTCGGGAATGGTGAACGTCAGCAGGCCGTAGATCACCGCCGGGACGGCCATGATCAGGAACATCCACCGCCACGCCTCCAGACCCAGCCACAAGTCCTTGCTCGCTCCGCCGGCGAGGCGGGCCAGAACGTAGTCGATGGCCAGCGAAATGAAGATGCCGGTGACGATCGCGAGTTGCTGCAGGGAACCCAGCCGCCCGCGGATGCGCGCCGGTGACGTCTCGGCGATGTAGGCCGGCGCGATCACGGAGGCCACTCCGACGCCGATCCCGCCGACGATGCGAAACAGCACGATCATCCAGACGCTGCCGGCCAGGCCGGTTCCGATCGCGCTGATGAAGAACAGCACCGACGCGATCTTCATCACCGAGATGCGACCGATCCGGTCGGCCAGCCGGCCGGCGGTCATGGCGCCTGCGGCGGCGCCGAGCAACGCCGAGGCGACGGCGAAGCCGAGCGAGGCGTTGTTGATGGTGAAGTGGCTCTGGATCGACGCAACCGCTCCGTTGATCACCGCGCTGTCATAGCCGAACAGAAGTCCGCCCAGTGCTGCGACGGAGGCGATCCGGACGGCGGTGCCACCCGATGAGAAGTCTTCGTCTCCGAATACCGACGGCGTGTCGCTGGTGGGCCCCTGGCCGGCCATCTGATGTCCTTTCCCCGACTGCCCGTCAACGATGGCATAACCACCCGGTCCAGACACCGATATTTGCAGAGGAAAAGCAGGTCAGACTGTGGGCTCCGGGTCGAGTTGCAGCGCGCGGTAGATGGCCAGGAGCCGGCGCGGGTCCACCTCGGCGAGCGAGGTGACATGGTGACGCCGGGGGCTGGCCGGAACCTCGATGTCGTTGGGCACCACCAGGACGGGACACCCGGCGTCCTCGGCTGCGCTCGCCCCGGTGACCGAGTCCTCGATCGCCAGGCAGTCGGCGGGGTCGAGTCCGAGCAGCGCGGCGGCCCGCCGGTAGGGGTCGGGAGCGGGCTTTCCCCGCGGTACCTCGTCGCCGCAGACGCTGGCCGCGAAGTAGTGCCTGCCGATGCTGTCCAGGGCTCGCTCGGTCAGCCCGCGGCGGGTGTTGGTCACCAGTGCCATGGGCACGCCGGCGTCGGCGAGGCCGTCGAGCAGTTCCCGGGCACCGGGGCACCACGGCAGTCCGGCGTCGAACAGGTCGCCGGTGACGTCGTGCAGCCAATCCGCGGTGGCAGCCATATGGTCAGGGTCCGTCGGCAAACCGAGATCTGCGTAGACGATCCTGATGACGTCCTCGGCGGAGCCTCCCACGGTCGACTCCCGCACCTGCTGGCTCATGACCGATCCGAACCGGCGGTACAACTGGTGCATCGAGACGTCCCAGAGCTTCTCCGAGTCCACCAGCGTGCCGTCCATGTCGAACAACACGGCCTTCATGCGTCAGTCCTCAGGGTTGTAGCCGAGGTTGGGACCGAGCCAGCGCTCGGCTTCGGCCAGGGTCCAACCCTTGCGCTTGGCGTAGTCGGCGACCTGGTCCTGGGCCATCCGGCCGACGACGAAGTACTGCGACTCCGGATGCGAGAAGTACCAGCCGCTGACGGCGGCGCCGGGCCACATCGCCATCGACTCGGTCAGCTCGATGCCGGTCCGTTTCTTGACGTCCATCAACTCCCACAGCGTCAACTTCTCGGTGTGCTCCGGGCATGCCGGGTACCCGGGGGCAGGACGGATTCCCGCGTACTTCTCACCGATGAGCGCCTCGTTGTCCAGCTGTTCGTCCGGCTGGAATCCCCAGAACTCCATGCGGACCCGTTGGTGCATCCGCTCGGCGAACGCCTCGGCCAGCCGGTCGGCGAGCGACTCCAGCAGGATCGCGCTGTAGTCGTCGTGGGCTGCCTTGAACTCGACGATCTTCTCACTGCTGCCGAGTCCGGTGGTGACCGCGAAGGCGCCGACGTAATCCCGCAGACCCGTTGCTTTGGGGGCGATGTAGTCGCCGAGGCTCCGGTTCGGGATGCCGTTGCGGTGCTCGCCCTGTTGACGCAGGTTGTGCAACGTGGTCAACACCTCGGTACGGGTCTCGTCGGTGTAGACCTCGATATCTTCTCCAAATCCCGAGCCGACCGCGTTCGCCGGGAAGAACCCGATCACCCCGTTGGCGGTCAGCCACTTCTCCTTGATCAGGGTGTCGAGCATCTCCTGGGCGTCGTCGTACAGCTTGCGGGCCGTCTCGCCCGATACCGGGTTGTTGAGGATGTCGGGGAACCTGCCCTTCATCTCCCAGGCATTGAAGAACGGCTGCCAGTCGATGTATTCGCGCAACTCGGCGAGGTCGTAGTCCTGAAATTCCCGTACTCGCGTGCCGATAGCGGGCACCGGCGGCGTGTAGCCGGCCCACTCGATCGGCGTCCGGTTCGCGCGGGCCTTCTCCAGCGTCAGCATCGGCCGCTCGCTCTTCTGGGCATGCCGTTCGCGAAGGGACGCGTAATCCTTCTCGGTGGCCTCCAGCAGAGCCGGACGCTGCTTGTCGTCGAGCAGCGCAGCGGCCACCGGAACCGACCGGGAGGCATCCTTGACCCAGACCACCGGGCCGGTACGGCGCGGCGAAATCTTCACGGCCGTGTGGGCGCGGGAGGTGGTCGCACCACCGATCAGCAGCGGGATCTGCAGCCCCTGACGTTCCATCTCGACGGCGAAGTTGACCATCTCGTCCAGGGACGGGGTGATCAGGCCGGACAGTCCGATGATGTCGGCGTTGTGTTCCTTGGCCGCGTCCAGGATCTTGCTCGCGGGCACCATCACCCCGAGGTCGATCACCTTATAGTTGTTGCACTGCAGGACCACCCCGACGATGTTCTTGCCGATGTCGTGGACGTCGCCCTTGACCGTGGCCATGATGATCGTGCCGTTGGTGTCATCATCGTCGTCCGCATCGGTGGCGGCGCCGGTCGAGGCCTTCTCCGCCTCGATGTAGGGCAGCAGGTACGCAACGGCCTTCTTCATCACCCGGGCCGACTTCACGACCTGGGGCAGGAACATCTTGCCTGCGCCGAAGAGGTCACCGACGACGTTCATGCCGTCCATCAGGGGGCCCTCGATCACCTCGATCGGCCGCCCTCCCGCGGCGGCGATCTCAGCCCGCAATTCCTCGGTGTCGGCGTCGACGTTGGCGTCGATTCCCTTGACCAGCGCGTGCGTGATCCGCTCACGGACCGGAAGAGAGCGCCACTCGGCGGCAACCGGGTCGTCTGCTTTCTCTGAGCTGTTGAACCGTTCGGCGATCTCCAGAAGCCGTTCGGCCGCATCCTCGCGACGGTTCAGGACGACGTCCTCGATCCGCTCCCGCAACTCCGGGTCGATCGAGTCGTAGGGCACCAGCGCACCGGCGTTGACGATGCCCATGTCCAGGCCGGCCTTGATGGCGTGGAACAGGAACACCGCGTGGATCGCCTCGCGGACCGGGTTGTTGCCCCGGAACGAGAACGACACGTTCGAGATGCCGCCGGAGATGTGCACGCCCGGAAGGTTCTCCTTGATCCAGGCGCAGGCCTCGATGAAGTCGATCCCGTACGTCGCGTGCTCCTCGATACCGGTCGCCAGCGCGAAGCAGTTCGGGTCGAAGATGATGTCCTCGGCCGGGAAGCCGACCTCGTCGGTCAGGATCCGGTAGGCGCGCCCGCAGATCTCCTTGCGGCGCTCCAGGTTGTCGGCCTGCCCCTTCTCGTCGAAGGCCATCACGACGACGGCGGCACCGTACTTGCGGCAGCGCCGTGCCTCGCGGATGAACTTCTCCTCGCCCTCCTTCATGGAGATCGAGTTGACGATCGGCTTGCCCTGAACGTTCTTCAGCCCCGTCTCGATGACCTCCCACTTGGAGGAATCGATCATCACCGGGACGCGGCTGATGTCCGGCTCGGCCGCGATCAGCTTGGTGAACCGGTCCATCGCGGCGACGCCGTCGATCATGCCCTCGTCCATGTTGATGTCGATGATCTGCGCACCGACCTCGACCTGCTGCAGGGCGACCGACAGCGCGGTGTCGTAGTCCTCGGCCTTGATGAGGTTGCGGAACCGCGCGGAGCCGGTGATGTTGGTGCGCTCACCGATGTTCACGAACAGGGAGCCGTCGGTGATGTTGAGCGGCTCCAGGCCCGCGAGCCGGGTGGCGACCGCGATCTCCGGCACATCGCGCGGCGGCTTGCCCTCGACGGCCTTCGCGATCTCGGCGATGTGCGCCGGCGTCGTTCCGCAGCAACCACCGACCAGGTTGACCAGGCCGGCCTGGGCGAACTCGGCGATGTAGCCGGCCTGATGCTCCGGGGACTCGTCGTACTCGCCGAACGCGTTGGGCAGACCGGCATTCGGGTAGCAGGAGACATAGGTGTCCGCGATCCGGGACATCTCGGCGATGTAGGGCCGCATCTCCGGCGCGCCCAGAGCGCAGTTGAGGCCCACCGCGATCGGCTTGGCATGCCTGATCGAGTTCCAGAATGCTTCGGTGACCTGGCCGGACAACGTCCGCCCGGACGCATCGGTGATGGTGCCCGAGATGATCACCGGCCAGCGGCGTCCGCGTTCCTCGAACAACGTCTCGACGGCGAACACCGCCGCCTTGGCGTTCAGCGAGTCGAAGATCGTCTCGATGATGATCAGGTCGGCACCACCGTCGACCAGGCCGTTGGCGGCCTCCACGTAGGCGGCGACCAGCTGGTCGTAGGAGACGTTGCGGGCTCCAGGGTCGTTGACGTCCGGCGAGATCGACGCGGTCCGCGTCGTCGGCCCCAGCGCCCCGGCGACGTAGCGGGGCTTATCCGGGGTGCTGAACTCGTCGCAGGCCTCACGGGCCAGGGCAGCGCCGGCGTAGTTCAGCTCGTAGCCCAACTCCTCCATGCCGTAGTCGGACAGCGATACCGCGTTCGCGTTGAAGGTGTTGGTCTCCAGGATGTCGGCGCCCGCCTCGAGGTACTCGCGGTGGATGGCCTCGATAATCTGCGGCTGCGTGAGGCTGAGCAGGTCGTTGTTGCCGATAAGGTCGCTCGGCCAGTCCTTGAACCGCTCACCGCGGTAGCCGGCCTCGTCCGGCCGGTCCCGCTGGATCGCCGTACCCATCGCGCCGTCGATCACCATGATCCGCTGGCGCAGCGCAGCCATCAGTTCGCCGGTGCAGTCCGGGCGGATGTTCGGCGCAAATGTGCTGACGTTGGCGCTCACACACAATCCCTTCCTCGCGGAAGGCGTCCTTAACTCCGCCGAGCGTGGCGGATACCGGCATGGAGCGGTAACCGTTGCAACGCCTCTCGACGGAGAAAAGTCTACGTTGTCACCCGATCGGCTTCCGGACACCCATCTCGGCGGTGCGACCCCCTTTCCGATCTCGGGGCTTAGGCTGGACGAGTGACGTCGTGGAACCTCAGTGGCAGCCAAGGCCCCAGCCTGCCCGAACTCCACAACACCATCATCGTGGCGGCATTCGAGGGCTGGAACGACGCCGGCGACGCCGCCAGCGATGCACTGGAACACCTCGACGAGATCTGGGAGGCGGCGCCGATCGTCGAGATCGACGACGAGTCCTATTACGACTACCAGGTCAATCGACCGGTGATCCGCCAGATCGACGGGGTCACCCGAGAACTGGTCTGGCCGTCGATGCAGATCTCCTACTGCCGCCCGCCGGGCGCCGACCGGGACATCGTCCTGATGCACGGCGTGGAGCCCAACATGCGCTGGCGAAGCTTCTGCGCGGAACTTCTGGCCATCGCCGACAAACTGAACGTCGACACCGTGGTCATCCTCGGAGCCCTGTTGGCCGACACCCCCCACACCCGCCCGGTGCCGGTCTCCGGGGCGGCCTACTCCCCCGATTCGGCGAAGACCTTCGGCCTGGAGGAATCGCGCTACGAGGGACCCACCGGGATCGCCGGGGTGTTTCAGGACGCGTGCGTGGCGGCTGGGATTCCCGCCGTGACGTTCTGGGCCGCGGTGCCCCACTATGTCTCACAGCCGCCCAATCCCAAGGCCACCGTGGCACTGCTGCGCCGCGTCGAGGAGGTCCTCGACATCGAGGTCCCACTCGGCGAACTGGTGGAGCAGGCCGAGGAGTGGGAGCTGGCCGTCACCGAAATGACCGCCGAGGACGAGGAGATCGCCGACTACGTCGCCAGCCTCGAGGCGCGCGGGGATGCCGAGGTCGACGTCAACGAGGCACTGTCGAAGATCGACGGCGACACCCTGGCGGCGGAGTTCGAACGCTACCTGCGTCGCCGCGGGCGCTGAGCTTCGTAGGCCCACTCGCGGCCCCCGTACGTCGTTATCTACATTGAGCTTTGTGAAACTGGCATTGAGCGACGCCGACGTCGCGTTCCGGGACTATTTGCGCGATTTCTTCACCACGAAGTTCCCCGCCGATATCCGGGAGCGGGTCCGGACCGAGAGTCTGAACTACCCCGAGGACGCCGTCACCTCCATGCGCATCCTCAACGAGGCCGGACTGGCGGTGCCGAACTGGCCGGTGGAGTGGGGCGGCAAGGACTGGACCCCGCTGCAGCGCCAGATGTGGGCCGAGGAGATGCGGATGGCCGCCGTTCCCGAACCGTTGGCGTTCAACGCCAGCATGGTCGGGCCGGTCATCGCGCAGTTCGGCTCCCAGGAACTCAAGGAGAGGTTCCTGCCCGCGACGGCCAACCTCGACATCTGGTGGTGCCAAGGCTTTTCCGAGCCCGAAGCGGGCTCCGACCTCGCCTCGCTGCGCACGACCGCGGTGCGTGACGGTGACCACTACATCATCAACGGCCAGAAGACCTGGACGACCCTCGGGCAGTTCGCCGACTGGATCTTCGTGCTGGCCCGCACGGATCCGAACGCGCCGAAGAAGCAGGCCGGCATCTCGTTCATCCTTGTCGAGATGTCCACTCCCGGAATCACCTTGCGCCCGATCAAGTTGATCGACGGCAGCTACGAAGTCAACGAGGTGTGGTTCGAGGACGTCCGCGTTCCGGCCGACCAACTCGTCGGCGAGGAGAACGCCGGCTGGAGTTACGCGAAGTTCCTGCTGTCCAACGAGCGCAACGGCATCGCGCGGGTGGGCACCAGCAAGCTGTGGCTCACCGAAGTCAAAGAACGGGCCGCCAAGACATCGCTTGGCAGCGGCACGCTCCTGGAGGATCCGCTCTTCGCGGCCCGGGTGGCCGAGGTGGAGAACGAACTGCTGGCCCTTGAGCTGACCCAGTTGCGGGTCAGCGGTGACGAGGCCGGGGGCAAACCGAACCCGGCGTCGTCGATCCTCAAACTGCGGGGTTCCCAGTTGCAGCAGGCGGTGACCGAATTACTGGTCGAGGTCGCCGGGCCGGACGCGCTGCCGTTCGAGGCGCCCGACGCGGTGGACTCCCCCGAGTGGGCCCAGCATGCCGCACCGCGGTACCTGAACTACCGCAAGACGTCGATCTACGGCGGCAGCAACGAGGTTCAACGCAGCATCATCGCCTCGACGATTCTGGGACTGTGACAATGAATTTCGATCTGACTGAAGAGCAGCAACTACTGGCCGATACCACCCGCGATGTGCTGCTGCGCGGCTACGGCACCGTGGAGGTGCGCAACAAGGTTGTCGACGCACCGCTGAACGCGGGACCCGGGTGGAGCACCGATGTCTGGAAACAACTGGCCGAGATCGGGATCCTCGGACTGGGATTCGACCCGGAGGAATCCGGCCCCATCGAGGTGATGGTGGTGATGACCGAGATCGGCCGACGGCTCGCGCCCGAGCCCGTCGCGGCCGCCGCACTGATTCCCGGCGCGGTGATCGCCGCACACGGCTCGGACGAGCAGCGTGCCCTGCTCGACGACGTGGCCGCCGGGGAGCGACTGCTGGCGTTCGCCCACACCGAGCCGGGCCGGCGCGGTAGCGCCGAATTGGCCACCCGGGCCAGCGAGCAGGGCGGCACCTGGACCGTGAGCGGGCGGAAGAATCCGGTGATCGCCGGGGACCGCGCCGACACCCTGCTCGTGAGCGCGGCCTTGCCCGGCGGCGGCAGCGGACTGTTCCTGGTCGACGCCACAGCGGTCATCAGGGCGGGGTACCGCACGTTCGACGGCCAGCGCGGGGCGGACATCACGCTGGACGGCGTCACAGCCCAGCCGCTGGGGTCCGGCGGCGACGCGACGCAGGCCATTGACGAAGCGGTGCTGCGTTTCCAATCGGCGCTGTGCGCCGAGGCGGTCGGGGCGATGGACGAATCACTGCGGCTGACAACGGATTACCTCAAGAGCCGCAAGCAGTTCGGTGTTCCACTGAAGACGTTCCAGACGCTGACTCAGCGCGCCGCCGATATGTACGTCTCGCTGGAACTGGCCCGCAGCATGAGCTACTACCTGGCGATGTCGGTGGATGACGCCAGGTTCGAACCCATGGTGGGTGCCCGCGCCAAGCTGCAGATCGGCCAGTCGGGCCGGCACATCTCCCAGGAGTCCATCCAGTTGCACGGCGGCATCGGCGTCACCGCCGAATATCCGATCGCGCACTACGCCGCCCGGTTGACCGCCATCGATCAGACCTTCGGCTCCTCGACCGATCAGCTGCGTTACCTGGTCGGTCAGATCGGCAACTACGGCACGGCGGTGCTGTAGCGGTCCGGCGGGTGTGCCGTGCCTGAGCTGCCCGGCCGAATCACCCCTGACCGGGATTGCACGTAGCTACCATTTCGCCATGAGAGACACCGGTTACAGCTTTCGTCGTCGGGTAGCCGGTGCTGTCGGGTTCAGCTCACTACTCCTGGCCGAACTGGCGAACGCCCCGATCAGCCTCGCCGACGAGGGCAGCTGCAGTTGGGCTGACCTCATCGCATGTGCGCAACAGAACGCCGCGTTACCCCCCGGTGACCCCTACACGGTCGGCAACGGCCCCGAACTCCCCGACCCTGCGGCGGGATGGACTCAGCCGGGGGACCTGGTGCTCCCGGCTACAGGGGGACCCCCTGTCATAGCTGGATCGCCGTCACCTCCCGGCGCTCCCGTGCTGCCCGCAGGTGGTGGTCCACCAGTCGTTCCCGGCGGGCCACCCATGTGATCCCATCCAGGTGGAAGAACCCGACGCCCGGCCGCACTGGCCGGACGACGATTCGAAGTGACAGAGAGGATTTTTCCGTTGCCGAGGTATCTGGTGTTGTTCAAGTCCGGCGGGCCTGGAATCGGTGTGCCGTCTGCCGAGGAGCACAAAGCGTGGTCGGTCTGGAGGCATTCAGTCGGCGATGCGGTCGTTGACTTCGGCGGGCCGACCATTCCGATCCCAGGTGGCGCGGGCAGCGATCTCGCCGGCTACTCCATCGTGCAGGCCGAAAGCCTCGACGCCTTGGATGAGGTCTTCGAAGCCAACCCGCATCGCAGCCAGGGCGGCACCATCGAATTCCATGAAATCGTCGCCATGCCCGGCGAGTAGAGACCGGAGCCGGTTCAGGCGGGTCACCAGCCGCGTCAGTCCGGCTCGCCTCCGCCATCGGTGATGAAGATGTCCTCCCGAGGCAGCTTCGCCACCTGATCTGCGGGAAGACCGAGGTTGGTCTCGAGGACGTCCGCCGGTTGCCCTGCGATCCACTCGGCGAGGTCGATCTTCTGGAATGTGCCCGAGTTGAGGCCCAAGAGGATGCGCCCGGTCTCGGATCCGATGTTCTCGATCGAGTGGCCGTAGCCCTGGGGGATGTAACCGACGTCCCCGGGATTGAGGACCTCCTCGCGGTAACGGCCTTTTGCTCCGAACAACGTCACCCGGTAGCGACCGCCGATGACGTACTGCCACTCCGAGGCGTTCGGGTGCCAGTGGAGGGTCCGGATGGCGCCTGCGTCGAGTTCGAATACCAAGCCGGTCATCGTTCGCGAAATCGGGAAACGCGAGGAATCCACCAGCCATTCGCGGCCGCCGGGGAACTCCGCGGGCTGCTGCGACATCAGCGGGAACCTATGGGTCATGGTCGTCGTATTCGGACCACTCATGGGCGCCGCCGCCGGCTGCGGCGGAATCGCCCCTTTGGCGAAGTACACCTCGCCGGTGGGTAGCCCGCGCAGCACGTCCTCCTCCACGCGGAGGCTCTTGGCCAAGGTTGCGACGGGCACCTTGGCCATCCAGTCGGAGATGCTGAAGGTGCCGAACTCGCTGAAGTAGCCGTTGTCGAAGATGAGGATGAAATGGCAGGGCTCGTTGCCCAGAGCCTCGAGCTGGTGGCCGTGCCCACGCGGGAAATACCACACATCGCCGGGGGCGAAGTCCGAGGTCTCCGAATGCCCAGCCGGATCGACCAGCGTGGTTCGCACCCTGCCACTGACCACGAAGGCCCACTCGGCCGCGTCGGCATGCCAGTGCAATTCACGCATGATCCCCGGCTGGAGCTTCATGGAAACGCCGGCCAAGCCCGTAGAGATCGGGAAATTGGAGACGTTCGCCTCCTTGCCGTAGGAGCCGTCCTCTTCCTTGCCCGCGGACTTCTCGAGTTCGAACTTGAAGGTCGGCAACTCCGTCTGGGCAAGGATCGCCTGCGGCACGTTGTTGAAGAAGCTCGTATCGCCGCCGGGGCGATCTTCGATAATGGGGAACACGATTGGACCCTAACCAGACACATCGCCAGCTGTGGGTGCAAGTTCGAAATCGTGGCGAAGGCCCAGCGGGACGAACCTCCGCGGCGTGCCGCCCTCGCGGTCACACGGACTACTCAGCTGACCTTCGCCAGCTTCGGCGCCTGCCAGTCGCCGTTGAGCGCCTCGTCCTTGGGCCAGTACAGGCGCATGAAGATGGTGAACGGTCCCGGCGGCGCGGGCAGCCAGTTGGGCTGCCGGTCGGACGCCGGTGGGCTGTTCTGGATGTAGAGCGTCAGGCTGCCGTCCGGGTTCGTCGTCAGGTTGGGCAGCATCGGGGAGTTGATGACGTACCGGTTGATCGGGTTGTCCACCAGCAGGCTCTCCGGCAGCTTGTACATCGTCACCGACCAGAACGCGTTCACCGGCGGCAATCCGCCGGCCGGGAAGGTGAGGGTGTACTTGTTCTCCCCGCTCAACGCCTTGCCGTCGGCGTCGGTGGACAGCACCGGATACATGGCCTCCGCGTTGGAGTTGGCGTAGATCCCGATCACCGCGCCGGCCATCCGGTACAGGTAGTTGCCGTTCAGCTGTTCCTTGGTCCCGAACAACTGGCCGGACTTGACCTCACCGGTGTCGATCTTGTCCTTCTTGAACGTGGCGAACTCGGACCAGGCGTCGGCCATCCCGTCCTTGAACGCCTTCTGCATCTCGGGACTGAGCTTCGCGGAGTCGAACGTGCCGTCACCGGTCAGGCCGATCGAGGCGAACCGCGCCCGGATGTCCTTCTCCGACTCCAGCGTTGGAGCGAATGCCAACTGGAAGTCGAGCAGGTCGAAGAACGTCAGCGATGTCTTCTGATCGTCAGGGCTCAGCGGGGTCGGGAAGTCGACGGCAGGAGCGGTAGCCGGAGACGACTTCTTCAGAAAGGTCGACAGCGGCTCGGCCTGGTAGCCGGCCTGGATCTTCCGGACGTTGTTCAGATCGTCGGGGCCCAACAACTGGGTGCGATAGGCGACCAGTGCGAAGTCGGTGTCGGCTTTGATGACCTCGCTGATGCCCTCGGGCTTCTCGCCGCTCCAATTCGGCCCGGCCAGCAGGTAGGCCCCGCCGCCGGTTCCGGTGGTGCGGCTTCCGACGTAGGCGAAGTTGTAGGTGTAGCCGTCGATGAACTGCAGCGAGTAGTAGCGGTCCGATATCGGCGGCACCAGCAGCACCAACGGCTCGGCGCGGAGGTCCGCCCCCAGCATGGAGTACGGGGTATCCGAGTTCGGCGTCTGGACGGCGATATCCGTGGGCGTGAAAACCCTTGCCACGCTGTGGACTTGATTCCACGGACCCTTGTACTCGGGGCTTTGGGCGTTGATGAAATAGGAATACTGGATCCGGTAGCTGTCGACCATCGGGAAGCCGTAGATATAGGCCTCCTTGGCGATCGCCCGGGCCTGCTCGGCGGTCACCGGACCACTCGGGGACGACGGCGCCGACGGTATCTCGGCCTTCTTGGCCTGGCCGCAACCGGTCAGGGCCGCGACCAACAGCACGACGACAAGGGTGATCCAGTTCCGCATGACTCTCCTTGGCAGATGTCGGGCCAACCTACCCCAACGGCAGAATGGCGATCGCTATCGAATGCCCAGCAGGGCGTCCACCGCCATCGCCACCGCGGCCGGGGCCGCCGTGTCCCGGCCCCCGTAGTCGAGTGCGTCGGTCGCCCAGCCGTCCACGGCCGCAAGCGCTTTGGGACTGTCGAGATCGTCGGCGAGGTAACGGCGCAACCGGGCGATCAGGTCGGTTGCATCCGGACCGGCCGCCAGGCTGGTCGCTGTGCGCCAGCGTTGCAGCCGTGCACCGGCTTCGGCGAGCACCTCGTCGCTCCAGAACCGGTCGCTGCGGTAGTGCCCGGACAGCAGGCCCAGCCTGACGGCGGCGGGGTCCACGCCATCGGCCCGCAGCGTGGAGACCAACACCAGGTTGCCGCGACTCTTGGACATCTTGTGGCCGTCCCAGCCGATCATCCCGGCGTGCACGTAGTGCCGGGCGAAGCGCCGTTGCCCGGTCATGCATTCGGCATGCGCCGCGGAGAACTCGTGGTGCGGGAAAATCAGGTCGGCGCCGCCGCCCTGGACGTCGAACCCGAAACCGATGCGACTCAAGGCGATTGCCGCGCACTCGACGTGCCAGCCCGGCCGGCCGGGGCCGAACGGAGACGGCCAACTGGGCTCACCGGGGCGTTCCACCCGCCACAGCAGGGCATCGAGTGGGTCGGCTTTCCCCGGCCGCTCCGGGTCGCCCCCGCGTTCGGCGAACAGTGCCAGCATGGTGTCGCGGTCGTAGTTGGACTCGTAGCCGAACTGCACGTCGGCATCGGCCCGGAAGTACACATCCGGGTGGTCGGGATCGTCGACGACGTAGGCGGCCCCCGACGCCAGCAGTTTCTCCACCATCTCGACGACTTCGTCGATGGCCTCGGTGGCACCCACATAGTCCCGCGGCGGCAGCACCCGCAGCGCCGCCATGTCCTCGCGGAACAACTGGGTTTCCCGCGCGCCGAGATCTCGCCAGTCGATCCCGTCGCGCTCGGCCCGCTCGAAGAGCGGATCGTCGACGTCGGTGACGTTCTGCACGTAGTGCACCCGGTGACCGCCGTCCAGCCACATCCGGTGCACCAGGTCGAACGTCAGGTAGGTGGCGGCATGGCCCAGGTGGGTGGCGTCGTACGGGGTGATGCCGCAGACGTACATGGTGGCGGTGGGGCCGGGCACGGTGGGCCGGATCTGACGATCGGCGGTGTCGTAGAGCCGCAACTGTGGACCCCGGCCGGGCAGCGCGGGGATCTCGGCCGACGGCCAGGCCCGCATCAGCCGGCCCGCCACATCGCGTCGAGCAGCAGACCGGCGATGTCCGACCGGCACATCAGCAGATCCGGCAGATAGGGGTCGGGCCGGTTGTAGCGCAGGGGCGAGCCGTCGATGCGGGTGGCGTGAAAGCCCGCGGCCTGCAGCACGCCGGCCGGAGCAGCCGAGTCCCATTCCCACTGCCCACCTGCGTGAATGTAGGCGTCGGCGTCGCCGCGCAGCACCGCCATGGCTTTGGCGCCGGCCGAGCCGATCCCGATGAATTCGATGTCGAGGCGGTCGCGCAACCGCCACAGCACCGCGGGTGGCCGGTTGGAACTGGCGGTGATCCGGATCGGGCCCGACTGACGCCGCAGCGGCCCGGTCACGGCATCGCTGCGGTGCACCTCACCGACCGCCGGCAGCGCCACCGCGGCGTCGGTGATGGTCCCCTCCCCGTCGGAGTCCGATGTCGTCGACCCACCGGCTCCGGCGGTTCGCTGCCAGAGCGCCACATGCACGGCCCAGTCCTCCCGGCGGGGCGTCGAGTACTCCCGGGTGCCGTCGAGCGGGTCGATGATCCACACCCGGTCGGCGTGCAGTCGCAGGAGGTCGTCATGGGCCTCCTCGGACAACACCGCGTCGCCGGGGCGCTCGTCGCGCAGTCGTCGCAGCAGCAACGCGTTGGCGCGGACGTCTCCGGCCTCACCGAGCGCGGGCGGGAAGTCGTGGCCGATCTCGTCGCGCACCGCCAGCAACAGCTGTCCGGCCTCCTCGGCCAGATCGGCGGCCAACTCGGCATCGGTGCGACTCACCTCGCCAGTATTGCCGACTGGGAACCGGCCCGTCGGCACGGCCCGACGGTACATTTGCCGGCATGCGGATGATTGTCGTTCTCCGGGCCGCCGCCGCCGCGGTCGCCCTCACAGCGTCGGGCTGCGGCGCGGCGGCAGCGGCCGACCCCCTCACCGGCACCACCTGGCAGCTGACCGGCATCGACTCGATGGCACCCGAGGAGTCGCCCGGCACGGCCATCGACGACCCGACGAAGTACACCGTGACCTTCGGCGACGACGGCCGGGCGGCATTCCAGGTCGACTGCAATCGGGGCTCGTCGACGTGGCAGTCCGACGCCGCGGCCCCCGATTCGGGCAGCCTGACGTTCGGGCCGATCGCGCTGACCCGGATGTTCTGCCCGCAGCCGTCAGCCGACGCCCACGTCGCCGCGGCGCTGGGCTTTGTGCGTTCCTACCTGCTCTCCGACGGCATGCTGCACCTGTCGCTGGAGGCCGACGGCGGGATCATGCACTGGCGGCCGAGCACGGCGGCCAACTAGCCGCGGCCCCGGCGGCAACGGCTAGAACGCCGGCCAGGGCAACGGCCGGCGCCCATTGGGGGCCGGCATCACCGGATCGTCGAGCAGCGCGCGAATACGCCGGCGCAACGCGGCCAGTTCCGCGGCGGTGATGTGCTTGCGCAACCGGGTGCCGAGCTTCCCGGTCAGTTGCTTCTCGAGATCGGCCAGCGAGCCGAGATCGTCGTCGGCGATCGGGTCGCCCGCCCATCCCCACAGCACGGTGCGGAGTTTGTCGTGGGCGTGCAGTGAGAGCCCGTGGTCGACGCCGTACACCCGGCCGTCGACGCCGGCCAGGATGTGACCGCCTTTACGGTCGGCGTTATTGACGATGACGTCGAACACCGCCATCCGGCGCAATTGCGGATTGTCGGCGTGCACCAACGTCACCTCGCCGCCGGAGTAGTCGTAGGCGGTGATGATCGACAAGTACCCCGGCGGAACGGAATCAGCCGGACACAAATCGACCAGCCCGGCGTCCTCCGGTTCCTCCTGCTGCTCCACCCACAGCTGGACCATGCCGGGACCGGCCGGGCCCTCCCGAATGATGGTGGGCGGCACGACGTCCCAGCCCAGAGCCGCCGAGATCAGATAGGACCCGAGTTCGCGGCCCGCCAGGGTCCCGTCGGGAAAATCCCACAGCGGCTGTTCCCCGGCCACCGGTTTGTAGACGCACTCCACCGTCGTCTCCCCCACGGTGGCCTCGCAGAGGAAGGTCGCGTTGCTCGCCGAGCGGATGCGGCCTACCGGTCTCAGGTCGCCGCGGCGCAGCACGTGGTGCCGCTCGTCGCCTGCCCCGGCCACCCTGGGCGCGTCGCCGGCAGTCACGGCTCGAGGTCGTCTCCGGTGAGCTCCCCGCCACCGGTCAACGGGCCCCGGCGGTATCCGTTGCTGCGGATGCACAGGTGACCCTCGGGGTCCAGTGGCTCGTCGCAGAGCGGACACGGCGGGCGGCCCCCGGAGATGACCCGGGTCGAGCGGGCGGCGAACTCCCGGGCCGACTCCGGGGACAGGAACACCCGCACCGCGTCGGGCCCCTCCTCGGCGTCGTCGAGGATCACCGAGGCGTCGAACTCGGTGTCGCTGACCGCGAGCAGTTCGACCACCACGCTCTGCGCCTCGGCATCCCAGCCCAGGCCCATGGTGCCGACCCGGAACTCCGCGTCCAGTGGGGTGATCAGCGGGCCGAGGTCGGACACCTCCGCCTCCGGCGGCAGCGGTGTTCCGAACCGGCGATGCACCTCGGACAGCAGCGCGCCGATCCGCTCGGCAAGGACTGCGACCTGCTGCTTCTCCAGCATGACCGAGATGACGCGCTTGTCGTGCACGGCCTGCAGGTAGAAGGTTCGGTTCCCGGGTTCGCCGACGGTCCCGGCGACGAATCGGTCGGGTGTGCGGAAGACGTGGATCGAACGGGCCATGGTCAGCTCCAAAATACCGGCCCGGCGCCGGGCGAAAGGCACACCCGGGCCGCGAATTCAGTCAGTGGAACCACCGACGACCGCGTCGGTGGCGGAGGGGCTTCCGGTACTCCTCGGTGCTGCGGTCAGCGCGGAGGCGAGTTGGGCCCCGGTGTGGTTGACATGCAGCACGAACGGGCGGGTGTCGGTGTAGCGGATCACGCTCATCGACGCCGGATCGGCGACGATGCGCTGGAAGGTGTCGAGATGGCTGCCCAGTGCGTCGGCGACGACGGACTTGATCACGTCGCCATGGGTGCAGGCCACCCACACCACGTCGGAACCGTGCTCGGCGGCCAGTCGGCGGTCGTGCTCACGGACCGCGGTCACCGCGCGGGACTGCACCGCGGCCAGGCCCTCGCCGTCCGGGAAGACCGCCGCGCTGGGCTGTTGCTGGACCACCGACCACAGCGACTCGGTGACCAGTTCGCTGAGCTTGCGGCCGGTCCACTGTCCGTAGTCCACCTCGGTGAGCCGGTCGTCGACGACCGGGTCCAGGCCCAGGGCGGCGGCCAGCGGTTCCAGGGTGAGCCGGCAGCGCAGCAGCGGCGAGCGGACCAGCGCCCTGATCGGCACGCCGTCAAGCCGCTCGACCAGAGCGGCGGCCTGGGCCGTGCCCTTCTCATCGAGTTCGACGCCCTCGGACCGGCCGGCCAGGGTGTGTGCGGTGTTGGACGTCGAGCGGCCGTGGCGCAGCAGGATGACGGTCATCCGCGCCGCCGACGATGCGGAGCGAAGCGACGAGGAGGAGCGGTGCAATCAATCATCCGCCACCGACGATGCGGAGCGAAGCGACGAGGAGGAGCGGCGCGCTCACGTCGCCGCCACCACGCCGGTGGCCAGCAACGCCATCACGGTCAGCGCCAGCACCACCCGGTAGCCCACGAACCAGTACATCGCGTGATTGGTCAGGAAGCGCAACAGCCAGGACACCGCCGCGTACCCGATCACAAAGGTGATCACCACCGATACCGCCAGTTGGGCGGCGGTGGCGCTCATCCCCTCGCTCACCGGGTGGAACGCATCGGGCAACGAGAACAACCCGGAGGCGAACACCGCCGGGATGGCCAGCAGGAACCCGAACCGGGCCGCCAGCGGCCGGTCCAGGCCGCGGATGAGTCCGGCGCTGATGGTGGCGCCGGACCGGGACACCCCGGGGATCAGCGCAAGACACTGGGCCACACCGACGAAAAGGCCGTCCTTCCAGGTGAGTTGGTCGACGTGGCGATCCTGGCGACCGAAGTACTCGGCGGCGGCGATCACCGCGGAGAACACCAGCATGGCGGTCGCCACAACCCACAGGTTGCGCACCTCGGTACGGATGACGTCTTTGAACAGGAAGCCCAACACACCGATCGGAATGGACCCGATGATCACGTACCAGCCGAGGCGATAGTCGACGTTGTCGCGGTTCGCCCGCACCAACAGGCCGTTGAACCACGCCTTCAGGATCCGGATGATGTCGCGCCCGAAGTAGACCAGCACGGCGGCTTCGGTACCGAGTTGCGACACCGCGGTGAAGGACGCGCCGGCGTCGCCGGAGAAGAACACCCGGGACACGATCGCCAGGTGGCCGGAGGACGAGATCGGCAGGAATTCGGTCAGCCCCTGCACGATGGACAGCACCACGACCTGCAACCACGACATCGGCGTCACATCCACGGCGCTGACCGTACCGTGCCGACCTGTCAGCGCAGGGGCGCGGCGTGCCGACCTGTCAGCGCAGAGGCGCGGCGTGCCGACCTGTCAGCGCAGAGGCGCGGCGACGGCGACGGTGTCGCGGACGGCGGCCGACAGGCTGCGCGCATCGTCGACGTCGACATCGCCGAGACTGCGGCCCGCCGTCGCGACGACGTCCTCCGGCAGCGGCACCACTCCGGCGAGCCGGGGACGGTAGACCTCGACCACCAACTGGGCGCGGTGGACGTGGAAGGAGAAGCTGCGGCCGTCGGCGAGCCGGCCGAATCCGCTGGCGAACAACCCGGTGGTGAGGTCCTCGACGACGAACTCGGTTCCTCGCGCGAGCGGGGCGGCGGCCAGCGTCATCCGACCACCATAACCTCGGTTACGGTGACCGCGAGGTTCATCCGGCACATTTCCCGTGCACCTAGGATCGTTCATCGAACGACTGCCTGCCTTTCTCGACCGAACATCCGGGGGCCACCCGTTGCCACAGCACACACACCGCGGCACGAAGCGCGGCCTCGCGGCCGGACTCCTCGCGCTGACGATCGTGGCCGGCGGGTGCTCGAAGAGCCCGATCGACGTCACGCCGCCCACCATCGAACCTGCCCGGGCGGCGCCGTCGCCACCCCCGGCCACCGCGCCCGCCGGTCAGGTGCTGCCCCTGGCGGGTAGCCCCCAGTCCGCTGCGGTCGACGGCGCCACCGGCTCTTTGGTGGTGTTCACCCCCTCCGGTGACGCGGCCGTTCCGCGAGCCGTGTTGACGGTGTTCGGACCGAACCGCGAACCGCGGACCGTGACACTGCCCGGTCCGGCCACGGCGGTCGCCGACGACGGGCGCGGCCGGGTCTACGCGGCCACCAGGGGTGGATACTTCACCGTCGATCTGGCCGGCGGCACATCCACGACGACGACGGTCGAGGGCCGCCACGACACCGACTTCACCGCCATCGCCCGCCGCACGGACGGACGGATGGTGCTGGGCAGCGCCGACGGCACGGCCGTCACACTGGCCGACGACAACACGGTGACCGGCAGGGCCGGTGACTTCGCGCGGGTGGATGCGATTGTCACCCACGGCGATACCGCCGTGGTCCTGGACCGTTCACAGACATCGGTGACCGAGCTCAACACCGACGGCTCCCGCGGCCTGGCCCTGCGGGCCGGGTTGGGTGCCACCACGATGGCCGCCGATCCGATGGGCCGGGTGCTGGTCGCCGACACCCGCGGCGGGCAACTGCTGGTCTACGGCGTCGACCCGCTGATCCTGCGGCAGGCCTACCCGGTCGAGGGGTCGCCGTACGGGGTCGCCGGATCGCAGACACTGGTGTGGGTTTCGCTGACTGCGGTCAACATCGTGGTTGGCTACGATCTGGCCACTGGCATCCCCGTGGAGAAGGTGCGCTATCCGACCGTGCAGCAACCGAACACCCTGGCCTTCGACGACGCCACCGACACCTTGTATGTGGTGTCGGGCACAGGCGGGGGCGTGCAGGTGATCCGCAACGCGGGCGGCGCCCGGTGAGCACGGCCTCCCGCGGACGGATGCCCACGGCCTGGGAGGCCGCACTCACCGACGACTACGAATGGATTCCGTTGCGTCTGCCGCCGGACGTCACGCGCGTCACCGCCTCGACCCGGCTGTCGATCGAGGCCGAATACCGCGGGTGGGAGTTGACCCGGGTTCGGCTCTACACCGACGGCAGCAGGCGGGTCCTGCTGCGGCGCAGGAAAGTCCAGCACCCCACAGATCAGCCGGGCCTGTGATCTACGACGGTGTACGACGCCTGCTGTTCCAGGCGCCACCGGAACGCATCCACACCCTGGTCTTCGGGGCACTGCGCGGCGCCACCGGGACAGCGGTCACCCGAGGCGGATTGCGCCGGGCCCTGGGACCACGCGATCCGATTCTGGCCAGCACCGTGTTCGGGGTGCGTTTTCCCGGACCGCTGGGACTGGCGGCGGGTTTCGACAAGGACGGACTCGGCCTGGACACCTGGGGCGCACTGGGATTCGGCTACGCCGAGATCGGGACGGTCACCGCTGAGCCGCAGCCGGGCAATCCCGAGCCTCGACTCTTCCGGCTGGCCGAGGACCGCGGCCTGCTCAACCGGATGGGCTTCAACAACGCCGGCGCCGGTCAACTGGCGCTGCGACTGTCCCGGCATCACCCGGATGTGCCCATCGGGGTCAACATCGGCAAGTCCAAGGTCACCCCGCCCGAACGGGCCGCCGAGGACTACGCCGCCAGCGCGCGCCTGCTCGGTCCGCTGGCGACCTATCTGGTGGTCAACGTCAGCTCCCCCAACACCCCGGGCCTGCGCGATCTGCAGGCCGTCGATTCGCTGCGGCCGATCCTGACCGCCGTGCTGGCCGAGACGTCGACCCCCGTGCTGGTGAAGATCGCCCCGGACCTGTCCGACTCCGACGTCGACGCCGTCGCGGATCTGGCCGTGGAGCTGGGATTGGCCGGCATCGTCGCCACCAACACCACGGTGTCGCGGGTCGGCCTCCGCACCCCCCGCGTCGAGGACCTCGGGCCGGGCGGGGTCTCCGGGCCGCCGGTGGCGCGCCGCGCGTGCGAGGTGTTGCGCCGCTTGTACGCCCGCGTCGGTGGCCGGCTGGTGCTGATCGGCGTGGGGGGCATCGAGACCGCGGACGACGCGTGGGAACGCATCACCTCCGGCGCCTCTCTACTGCAGGGCTACACCGGATTCGTCTACGGAGGCGGCCTGTGGGCCAAGCACATTCACGACGGCGTCGCCGCGCGGCTGCACGCCGGCGGTTTCTCCAGCCTGGCCGCGGCGGTGGGCAGCGGGGCGCGCCCTTAGCTCTGCTCGTAGGTTCCGTGGATGACCGCGCGGGCGATGGCGTGCATGAACAGGTTGAAGCCCAGGTATGCGGGGCTGGCGTCCTCGGTGAGGTCGAGCTTCTCGACGTCGAGGGCGTGCACGGCAACGAAATAGCGGTGGTACCCGTGGCCGGCCGGCGGTGCGGCACCGACGTACCGCCGCATCCCGGCGTCGTTGCACAGCGTCAGGGCGTCACCGGGCAGCAGCGACCCGTCACCCGCGCCGGCGGGCAGTTCGGTCACCGTGGCCGGCAGGTTGGCGAGAGCCCAGTGCCAGAAGCCGGATGCGGTGGGGGCGTCCGGGTCGAACACCGTCACCGCGAAACTGCGGGTGGCCTCCGGGAATCCCGACCAGCTCAGCTGAGGTGAGACATCCTCACCGCCGGCACCCATGATGCCGCTGACCTGAGCCTTCTTCAGCGGCTCGCCGTCGGTGACGTCCGAACTACTCAGCGCGAAGCCGGGCAGTTCGGGCAGGAAGTCGTAGGGGTTGTAGGCGAAAGCCATGGCGGATCCTCCTGTGCTTATCGAGTACTGACGGGTCAGCAGTTCTTGAGGAAGTGCTCGAGCACCCGGGCGCCGAACTGCAGCGCGTCGATGGGCACCCGCTCGTCGACACCGTGGAACAGTGCCGCGAAGTCCAGATCCGGGGGCAGTCGCAACGGAGCGAAGCCGAAGCACCGGATCCCCAGCCGGGCAAAGGCTTTGGCATCGGTGCCACCGGAGAGCATGTACGGGGCGGTGCGCGCCTCCGGATCCATGGCGAGCAGCGCTTCGTTCATCGCGTCGACCAGTCGGCCGTCGAACGTCGTTTCATAGGAGGGCAGTTCGGAAATCCACTCCCGGGTCACCTCGGGGCCGATGAGCTCGTCGACCTCGCGTTCGAAGTCGGCCTGACGCCCGGGCAGCACCCGGCAGTCGACCACGGCTTCGGCCGACGCCGGGATGACATTGGCCTTGTAACCGGCCTTGAGCATGGTCGGGTTGGCGGTGTCGCGCAGCGTGGCTCCCAGCATGCGGGCCATCGGCCCCAGCTTGGCGACCGAACCCTCCAGGTCGTCGGGATCGAAGCTCAGCCCGGTCTCCTCGGTGACCGCGGCGAGGAACTCGGCGACGGTGTCTGTGAGCACCAGCGGAAACTCATGTGCCCCAAGCCGTGCCACCGCTCCGGCGATGGTGGTCACGGCGTTGTCGTCGTGGACCATCGAGCCGTGCCCGGCGCGGCCGCGCGCCGTCAGCCGCATCCACAGCAGCCCCTTCTCCGCGGTTTCGATGAGGTACATCCGCCGTTCGCCGCCGTCGCGGCGCGGCACCGTGATCGAGAATCCGCCCACCTCGCCGACCGCCTCGCTGACCCCGGCGAACAGGTCGGGCCGGTTGTCGACCAACCACTGGGCTCCGTAGCGGCCGCCGTGTTCCTCATCGGCGACGAAGGCGAACACCAGATCCCGGGGCGGGACGATGCCATCGCGTTTGAAGTGCCGGGCGACGGCCAGCATCATCCCGCACATGTCCTTCATGTCCACCGCACCGCGGCCCCACACGTAACCGTCGGACACCGCGCCCGAGAACGGGTGCACGCTCCAGTCCGCGGCCTCGGCGGGCACGACGTCGAGGTGGCCGTGGATGAGCAGGGCGCCCCGCGACGGGTCGGCTCCGGGCAGTCGGACGAAGACGTTGGCCCGCCCGGGCGCGCCGGACTCGATGTACTCGGGGTCGTAACCGGCGTCGCGCAGTTGCTCGGCCACCCACCGGGCGCAGTCCGCCTCACCCTTGGTGGTCGCAAGATCGCCGGTATTGGAGGTATCGAACCGGATCAGCGCACTGACGAGTGCGACCACCTCGTCCGCGGGAACTGTCACGCTCCTTTCCTACCACTGGCAGGCGCCGCGGGCCGATCCGGAGACGGCTACCACATCCTTATCAAAAACCGCATTTACAACACGCGCCTCATGGGTTTCTAATTTAGCGATGACCGAACGGCTGCCCGCGATGCTCGTCGCGCTCTGTCTCGCGGTCAGCGGGTGCGCCTCGACCACCGCGGGAACCGCGATGCCCTCGCCGCCGCTCCCCCCGCCGACAGCCGAGACACTGCCCGCCCTACTGCTGTCGGCACCGGACGCAGCAACCGCCCTCGGCGCCGGCGAACTGGCGGTGACCGGCGAGACCAACACACCGTGGAACGACGCGACGCATTTCCAGGGCCCGGGCGAAGCGGGGTGCCTGGCGGTCGCCGGCGCGGCCCAGAAGAGCGTCTACGCCAATGCCGGGTGGACCGCACTGCACGGTCAGGTACTGCGAGAACCGCCGAGCGCGCGGACGTGGTCGCATTTCGCCACCCAGGCGGTGGTGCTCTTCCGCGACGTCGGGACCGCCTCGAGCTTCCTCGGCGCCCAGCGACAGAGCTGGGCCGGATGCTCCAACCGGGAGCTGCGCTACGCCCAGCCCCTGGCTCCCGATCAGGTATGGGCGGTGGGCCCGACAAAGACCGACCGCGACCTGCTCACTGTCTCCCGCGAGCAGCGCGGCCCACAGCACTGGTTCTGTCAGCGGGCACTGACCGTGCACGGCAACGTCGGTGTCGACGTGGAGGCGTGCAGCCTCGACCGGCCGACATCGGCCGCCGCGGCCATCGCCGGCAGGATCGGCGACCGGCTGCCGACCGCCTGACCCGTGTGGCCGGTGCGGGTTTGGGTCGGGCAGGACCGATCCGATAGCCTTAGCTGCCCGCCGGCGAGTGGGCAACCCGGTCCGAGTGGCGGAATGGCAGACGCGCTAGCTTGAGGTGCTAGTGCCCTATTAACGGGCGTGGGGGTTCAAGTCCCCCCTCGGACACACATCTCTTTAATCTCAGCCGTCAGACGACGCGGCGGCCCGACCCCGGGTGCGGATCAGACTCGCGATCGTGGTGATCAGCAATACCATCGCGATGACCCCGATCGACATCCCCGTCGAGATCTCCGGCACGTCGACGTGGTCGCCGTTGTTGATGAACGACAGCGAGTTCTTGTGCAGGGCGTGCAGGATCAGCTTCACCCCGATGAAGCCGAGGATGATCGACAGGCCGACCGACAGATAGACCAGCCGGTCGAGCAGTCCGCCGATGAGGAAGTAGAGCTGGCGCAGACCCATGAGGGCAAAAGCGTTGGCGGTGAAGACGATATAGGGCTCTTCGGTAAGGCCGTAGATGGCTGGAATGGAGTCCAGCGCGAAAAGCACATCGGTGAAACCGATGGCGACCAGAGCCAGCATCAGGGGTGTGACCGCCCGCTTGCCCCCGACCCTGGTGAGGAACTTGTCGCCGTCGAAGTCGTCGGCCGTGGGCACGAACCGGCGGACCAGTGCCACCAGGCGGCTTTCCCGTTCGACCTCGGCGTCGCTCTCGTGGCCGCTCTCCCGCGCCAGTTTCAGGGCGGTGTAGATCAGGAAGACGCCGAAGAGATAGAACACCCAACTGAAGGCGTTGATGGCGGCGGCACCGACGGCGATGAAACCGGCGCGCAGGACCAGCGCCATGACGATGCCGATCAGCAGCAGTTTCTGCTGGTACATCCGCGGTACGGCGAACGATGCCATGATCACGGTGAACACGAACAGGTTGTCGACGGACAACGCCTTCTCGGTGACGTAGCCGGCGAAATACTCCCCGCCGTACTCGCCTCCCCACTGCCACCAGATGAAGACCCCGAACAGCACCGCGATGCCGACGTAGACCGCCGACCAGAGCGCGGACTCCCGGAAGGCCGGTTCGTGCGGGACGCGCACATGGGCGAAGAAGTCGAAGACGAACAGGCCGAGGATCACGGCGCACGTGATCACCCAGACCGCGGTGGACACTCCCATACTCGGCAGTGTTCCGGAAATTCGGTTCGTATGTCCAGTCGGGCGCCCGATTCCTCAGTGCGCTGCGGCGATCCGTCCGGGCGCCACGCCACGCCCGACCAGCCACACCAGCGCGACGAACACCTGCCGCATCACCAGGCGATACTCCGCTCCCGTAGCGTGATCGGGTGCCCCGGAAGGTGCTCTTCCTCTACAACGACCCCACCGCGCCACAGGGTCTGCTCGGCGAGGTTTTCGCCGAATCGGGCTTCGACGTCAGCACTTTCGACGTCGTGCCGCCCGATCGCGGCGACGACCCGGTGCTCGACGTCGCCTTCCCGGATCCACTGCGCTACGACGTGATAGTCCCACTGGGAGCCCGCTGGGCGGTCTACGACGACCGCGTGCGCTGGGTCGCCGACGAAGCGGCGATGGTTCGCCGCGCCCTGGACGCCGGCCTCGGCGTCCTGGGCGTGTGCTTCGGCGGCCAACTTCTGGCACACGCCCTCGACGGGACGGTGGCCCGGTCCCCGCAGCCGGAGATCGGGTGGTGCGAGGTGCACACCGACAACGCCGACCTGGTGCCCGCCGGGCCGTGGTTCCAGTGGCATTTCGACCGGCTGACCGCGCCCCCGGGTGCGGTCGAGGTGGCCCGCAACGGCAGCGCCACACAGGCTTTCGTCAAGGGGCGCGCCCTGGGACTGCAGTTCCACCCGGAGGTCGACGCGGCCCTGGTGGACCAGTGGCTAGCCGAGGACGGCGGTTCCGACATCACCCTGCTGGGACTGGACGCCGACGACATACGGGCCCGCACCGCCGACGTGGCCGACGATGCCGCCCGCCGGTTACGGCTGCTGATCGCGGGCTTTGTCGGTCTGCTCGGCGACGACGCGAACCGCCTCGGGTAGGGCCGCGGCCACCGGCGGACTCAGGCCCACACCGTGTCCGGTATCGGACACGTCGACGGTGACCACCACGATCGAGTCGGGCGCCCGGCCCAGGACCACAGCCAGTTCATGGGCTTGCTTGAGGCCCAGCTCGTGCGAGCTGACCGGCGGCCGATCGACGAAATCGCCGATTCCGCAGTGCCGTACCCGGCCGGGCGTCCCGCCGGCGGCGGCGTCGACCACGATGGCCAGTCCGGTCCCGTCCCAGGCGTCGAGGATCGCGGTCGTCTCGGCCGCACAGTGCACGACCCGCACCCCGGGCAGTCGCAGTGCCTCGACCGCGGCCGCCACCGCCGGACCGACGCCGTCGTCGCGGCGGTAGGTGTTGCCCACCCCGATGACCACGGCGGCGGTCAACGCCGATTCACCGTCACGGTCAGGAAGTGGGTGGCACACGAGATGCAGGGGTCGTAGTTGCGGATGGCCCGTTCGCACAGGGTCGTCAGCGCGGCGTCGTCGAGGTCGACCCCGGCCGCCACCACCTTTCTCAGATCGGCTTCGATGGCCGCCTGATTCTGCGACGTCGGCGGAACGATCAGCGCCGCGGCGATCCGGCCGGACTCGTCGATCTCGTAACGGTGGTAGAGCAGGCCACGGGGTGCCTCGCTCCAGCCGTGCCCGACTCCGGGCCGCGGTTCGACCTCGACGTAGGAGCGCGCCGGGCGCTCGTAGGAATCGATGATGCGCAGCGCCTCCTCGACGGCGTAGACCGTCTCGACGGCGCGAACCACGATGCTGCGGAACGGGTTCCGGCATTCAGTGCCCATGCCCGCAGCGGCGGCCGCCTCCTTGGCCAGTGGGGACAGCATGTCGTGATTGAGGCTGTAGCGAGCCATCGGACCGGTGAGGTGCGGACGGCCGTCCAGGGTGGCGTGCAGTGCGGTGGAGTGCGCCACATGGGTTTCCCGGACGTGGTCGCCGAACTCCGCGATCGGGAACGCCGGCCCGTCACTGCGGACGATCTCCCCGCCCTCCAGCGCGTAACGCTCGCCGGTCAGCGCCAAGAACTCGTGGTCGATCCTCAGGTCGGGAAAGTCGAAACCGGCCACCCAGGTGACCGTGGCCAGGGCGTCATCGAGGGCGTGGCGCAACTGCTCGGCCAGCGGTGCGAGGTCGGCTTTGGTCGGCGTCGAGTAGAAGCCGCCGACCCGGACGTTGACCGGATGGATCGCCCGGCCGCCGACGACCTCCTGGAGTCGGTTGCCCGACTTCTTCAGCGCCAGGCCGCGTTCGACGGCCTCCCGATGATCCCGCGCCACGGCGATCACATCCGGCGCCCCGAGGAAGTCCGGCGCGTGCAGCATGTACATGTGCAGGGCGTGGCTGTGGATCCACTCCCCGCAGTACAGCAGACGGCGCAACGCGACGAGTTCGTCGGGCAGCGTCACCCCGCAGGCGTCCTCGATCGCATTGCACGCGCTGGTCTGATACGCAACCGGGCAGATGCCGCAGATCCGCGCGGTGATGTCCGGCGGCTCGGTGTAGGCCCGGCCGCGCAGGAATGCCTCGAAGAACCGCGGCGGTTCGTAGATGTTGAGCTCGACGACTTCGGGAACACCATCGCGCAGTTCGACATTGAGCGCACCCTCGCCCTCGACGCGGGTCAGGGCGCCGACCCGCAGGGTGCGGGTGGCCCTGGCGTCCGGTCCCGTCATTCGCCGTTCCGTTCGGCGGTGAACTGGGTGACGTTGAAGGTGTCGAAAACCCGGTCGACGTCGCCGCCGGACATCCCGTCGCGATGCAGCAACGGGATCATCGCGCCCATATTGGGCGTGGCCGCTGGACCGAAGCACCCGTAGCAGCCGCGGTGGTGGCGCGGGCACAGCGCCCCGCAGCCGGCGTGGGTCACCGGTCCGAGGCAGGCGATGCCCTCGGCGACCGTCACACAGGTGACTCCGGATCGCTTGCATTCCGTGCACACCGTCGCCGCGGGCAGCCGCGGTTTGCGTCCGACCAGCAGTGCCGCCAGGGTGTCGAGCAGCTGACCGCGGTCGATCGGACAACCGCGCAACTCGTAGTCGACCGTCACGTGGGCGGACGCCGGTGTGGAGGTGGCCAGGGTGGAGATGTACTCGGGGTGGGCGTAGACGACCGAGGTGTACTCGGCGACGTCGGCGAAGTTGCGCAGCGCCTGGATGCCGCCGGCGGTGGCGCAGGCACCGATCGCCACGAGAACGCCTGACTGCGCGCGGATTTCGCGGATCCGCTGCTCGTCGTGTGCGGTGGTGATCGACCCCTCCACCAGCGACACGTCATAGGGTCCGCCGACCATCGCACTGGAGGCCTCGGCGAATGTCGCGATCTGCACCTGCTCGGCGAGCAGCAGCAGTTCGTCCTCGCAATCGAGCAGGGTCAACTGGCAGCCGTCGCAGGAGGCGAACTTCCACACCGCCAGGCTGGGAGGGGAATCATTCCCCGGTCGCTGCGCTCCTGCCCGCCGGGTCACAGTTCCCCGACTTCCAGCAGGGGCCGGGCGACGTCATAGCCCACCACCGGCCCGTCGCGGCACAACAGCAGCGGACCGAGTTGGCAGTGCCCGCACCACCCGACGCCGCACTGCATGTTGCGCTCCAGGGATACCCGGATGTCGGGCTCGGCCAGGCCCTTGGCGATCAGAGCCTGCGCGCCGAAGCGCATCATCGGCTCCGGCCCGCACAGGAACGCGGTGGTGCGATCGGGTTGCAGGCTCAGCCGGCGCAGCGGCTCGGTGACGAGACCGGTCTCCCCCGGCCAGCCCTGGACCGGCACGTCCACGGTCACATGGGTCTCCAGCCGCGCATCAGCCTGCCACTCAGCAAGTTCCGCGGTGTAGAGGAAGTCCCGGGAGCTGCGCGCCCCGGTGATGACAATGACCCGACCGTACTGGTGACGGGCCGCCAGGGCCCCGAGCACAACCGGCCGCAGCGGCGCCAGTCCGACACCACCGGCCACGATCACCAGATCCCGGCCCACCGCCTCCGCCAGCCCCCAACTGGTTCCGAACGGTCCGCGCGCGCCCACCGTCGAACCGGGTTGAGCGCCGCACAACGCGGCACTGACCGCACCCACCGACCGGATGGTGTGGGTCAGCGTGCCGTCGGCGTTGATCCCGCTGGTGGAGATCGCCACCTCGCCGACGCCGAAGGCGTAGAGCATCATGAACTCGCCGGGCAATGCATTCGGCAACACCGCATCCACCGGCTCAAGGTGCAGGGTCACCGAGTCGGCGTTCTCGACCGCCCGCGAGAGCACCCGGTAGGGCACCGGCGCCATGGCTGCGGTCGCGGCCCGTCCGGTCAGCGTCTCAGTCATCGTCGCGCTCCCGGGCGACTGCAGGTATCTCTTCGGAGTGATCGCTTGCGCACACTCCCATCCCTTCGGAGTGCTCGCTTGCGAACACTCCCATCTCTTCGGTGATGTCGATCCCGGTGGGGCACCAGGCGATACAGCGTCCGCAACCCACGCACCCGGAGCTGCCGAACTGGTTGTGCCAGCTGCTCAGCTTGTGGGTCAGCCAGTGCCGGTACCGGGACGGACCCGATGTCCGGACCGGACCTTCGTGGACGAAGGTGAAGTCGAGTTCGAAGCAGGATGCCCACTCCATCCACCGCTCGGCATGACTACCGGTGAGATCGGTGACGTCGGTGGTGCTGGTGCAGAAGCAGGTGGGACAGACCATCGTGCAGTTGCCGCAGGTCAGGCAGCGGCTCGCGACATCGTTCCAGTGCGTCGACTCCCGTGAGTCGACGAGCAGCTGGCGCAGATCCCCCGCCGGCATCTGGCGCCCCATATGCGTTGCCGCCGAGGCGATCTCGGCGTCGGCGGCGGTCTTCTCGGCGTGCTCGGGGGGCCGGTGCGGGATGGCGGCGAGCAGCTCCGCGCCCTCATCGCTGGCGGCTTCGACGAGATAGGTCAGCGATTCGCCGTCGACACGCTCGGTCAACACCAGGTCATAACCCGGCCCGCAGCGAGGGCCCGTCCCCATCGAGGAGCAGAAGCACAGCCCGCCCGGTTCCGTGCAGTTCACACCGATGATGAAGGCGCCGTCGCGGCGGCCTGCGTAGGCCCCGTCCGGGTGGGCGCCGCCGGCCAGCACGCGGTCCAGCACGCCGATGGCAGCCAGGTCGCAGCCGCGAACCCCGAGGAACGCGTAACGCGGTTCGGCGGTGGCAGGGGTGGCCTCCGACGACCACACCTGCTGGCGTTGCGGGTGCAGGAACTGCTTCCACGACTGGGGGCCCGCAGAGTGTCCGAACGCCGCCCGGTCCGCCCGCGCCCGCACTCGGTAGGTTCCCGGCGCGGTGTCGACGCCCCACCCGTGCGGCAGGTCGTCGGCGCCGTCGATCTCGGCCAGCACGATCGCGTTGTCCCGCAGTGTCGGTCCGACCACCCGGTAGCCGCGCGCCGCCAAGGCGCGGATCAACTCATCCAAGCCGGCGGTGTCGATTACCCCGTCGGCAGGATGCATGGGTACATCGTGCCCGAAACCCGCCGACGTGCGCGCGGGGACAAAGTCATCAAAACCCGGCTACCGCACACCTTGGGCAGGGTCATGGCCCAATTGGTGACCGAGGGCATCGGAGATGGAGGGCTGGCGGAACCGGTGCCCCAGAACGGCCAGCGCTGCCGGTTCGACCCGCTGATTGGCCTCCGCGAGTTCTCTGGCCCCCTGCTTGCCCAGCAGTATCCGCGGTCCGATGGAGGGAACGGGCACCCACGCCGGCCTGTGCAGCGTCTTGGCCAGGGCGGCGGTGTACTCGGTGTTGCGCACGGAGTTCGGCGCGACGGCGTTGACCGGCCCGGACAGCCGGGAGTCGTAGAGGGCGCGGTAGTAGACGTCGAGCAGGTCATCGATACCGATCCAGGACAGCCACTGCCGTCCGCTGCCTAGTCGGCCACCCAAGCCGGCCGCGAAGAGTGGGCGCAGCAGTTTGAGCGTCCCGCCGTCGGCGGCCTGCACGATGCCGGTGCGCACGGTCACCACCCGCGCTCCACCGTCGCTGGCCGGGGCGGCGGCGGCTTCCCAGTCGGCCACCACGTCGGCCAGGAAGCCGTCTCCGCGGGAGCTGCGCTCGTCGAGCAGTTCCTCACCGCGGTCGTATCCGTAGAAGCCGATCGCCGACGCACTGACGAAGGCCCGCAGGTCGGCGGTCGCGGCGGCGACCTCGGCCAGGCGGCGGGTCGGTTCGATACGGGAGTCCCGGATGGCGCGCCGGTGTGCTTCGGTGAACCGGCCGGCGATCGACTCCCCCGCCAGGTGCACGACGGCATCGACGCCGTCGAGTAGATCGCCAGCGGGATTGTCGGGGTCCCAACGTCTTTCGTCGGCGCCCACGGGATCGCGGCGGACCAGCCGGATCACCCGGTGGCCGCCGGTGGACAGGAAGGCGGCCAGTGCGGTGCCGACCAGACCGGAGGCTCCCGTCATCGCCACGACCATCGGCCCCGCCCCCGCCTGTGCCGCGTCGCGGTGGGCGGCGAGATCCTCGGCGACCTGACGATGCCGGTAGGCGAAGGTGGAACGCAGGGCGCCCCCCGGCACGGTGGTGTCGACCTCGTCGTGCATCCGGGTGCGCCCCGCACCGGCGTCACTGAACCGGTGAGTGTGTCGCCACCAGCCGATCAATCGCGGTGGCAGGGTCATCAGCCCGTCGGAGGACAGGACGTCGACGAACTGGCGCGGGGGGTCGTAGCCGGCCGGGTCATGCCGGGCGATCCAGCGCAGTCCGCCGGGCAGGCCGAGGATCGCCCGGCCGTCGGCGAGCGACTCCGTCTCCTTGACGATGCGCATGGGCTGCCAGGGCGGAACCAGTCGCCGCATGGCGCCCGGTCGGGTATGCCACGCCCACACCTCATCGAGTGGGTGATCGACGATGCTGGAGTATTGGATACCCATGAACCCCTCAGAGCTGTTGGATCAACGCTCGCTGCCGGGCTCGTGTCGCTCGGCCGAGCCGCCGGATTCGGCGTCGTCGATCTCTTCAGCGTAGATCACGGTGGTGGAGGATCCGTCGGCGTAGGTATCGGCGGCCGCGTCATCGACCACGACGGTGTCGGACTCGTCGACCACGACGGTGTCGGACTCGTCGACCACGACGGTGTCGGACTCGTCGACCACGACGGTGTCGGACTCGTCGACCACGACGGTGTCGGACTCGTCGGCGCTGATGACCACATATGACTCTGTCACCGTGGATGTTTCGTCGGTGTAGGGCTCGCCCGCGTAGATGACGGTGGTTGAAGCGTCGGTGTACGGCTGCGTGAAGGACTCGGAGTGCGACTCCGAGGTCGTCGTTCCGGGGTCGGCGATCAGGTCGTCGGCGGCGACGATGTGCAGAGCCGCCTCCTCCGCGGACACCGGATACACCGGTTCGTCGTCGCTCGGGAGATCATCGTCAGGCTCGTCCGAGATCACCTCGTCGGGGTGGTCTTCGGCGACCTCAAGATCGTCGAAGTCCGGATAGTCCGCGAGGTCACCGTCGACATCGGGCTCGTCGGCATCTCCGGCATATTCGGCATATTCGACGACGCCGGACTCGTCGTCGGCAGCGAACTCATCACGGTCAGCGTCGACGACGGCGGCGCCGGACTCGATGACCGCAGTGGTTTCGACGGGTTTGATCACCTCGGTGGCAACGACCGGCGCGATGACCTCGGTACGGTCCGGCGCCAGGGTGGCCGGCGCCGCCTCCCGGTGGCGGTCGCGGACCGCGTCGACGATGAGCAGCAGAACCCCCAGGGCGCTGAAACCGATGCAGACCCAGGCGATCATCTCGTTGCTGGTGACCACTGCGGTCACCAACGCGGCGAGGCTGACCACCGCCAGCACCAGCGCGACGATCAGCATCGGCCCGACTCCAGCGGGGTCGGGTTCCCGTCGGCGCCCACCAGCGGATCCCTAGCCGGCACCCCTACTGGTACGTCGTGTACGTGACGTCGCCGGCGTCGGCGGGAGCAGCCGAGCCGCGCTGGCCCAACTCCTCGAGCTGGGATTCCAGGTAGGTCTTCAACCGGGTGCGGTACTCGCGCTCAAATGTGCGCAGCTGCTCGAGGCGACCTTCCAGGAAGGTGCGCTGCTGGTTGATGGTGCCCATCACCTCGGTGTGCTTGCGCTCCGCGTCCGCCTGCAGGATGTCGGACTTCTCCTGGGCCTGCCGAAGCTGCGCCTCGGAACGGACGGCGGCGTCGTTGAGCATGGCGTCGGCACGCTGCCTGGCCTCGTTGACCGTGGTCTCGGCGATGTAGCGCGCCTCGGAGACCATCTGGTCGGCGCTGGCCTGCGCGTCGCCGAGGATCTTGTCAGCTTCGGTGCGGGCGTTGGAGGTGAGCCGGTCCGCGGTGTCCTGAGCGAGGCCGAGGACCCGGGCGGCCTTGAGCGCCTGGTCGTCGGAAATCCCCTCCTCGACGACGGTGACCGTCTGAACCACCGGGATGGGCTCCGGCTGGTACATCGGAATCGCCTGTGTCTGAACCACTCCGGAGCGGGCCGAGACCAACTCGGTGTCGAGTTCGCTGACCCGTTGGCGCAGATCGGCGTTCTCCTCGATGAGCCGCGAAAGCTCGGTCTCAATCAGATCGAGGAAGGCATCGACCTCGTCCTCGTTGTAGCCACGCTTGCCGATGGGCGGCTTACTGAACGCCACATTGTGCACGTCGGCCGGTGTCAGTGGCATTGTCTGCCCCTTCCGATCTGGGACGGCGGCATGAGCCGCGCTGGAGTGAAGAACGCGTTCCGGGTCGATCCGTACTGTAACTGGCGCCCATCCTGTCACACCAGACCCGCCGGTTGCAGTCACGCCCATGAATTTAAGAGCGATTAACAGACTTTAGAGTCCGACTCCCGACCCTCACCGGGCCGCCGCCCCCCAGGCAAAAGTCATGCCGAGGTAGGCCAGCAACAGCAGCACCATGATAGAGAAGTCGAGCCTGACCGCACCAATGGTGAGCTGGGGAATGATGCGTCGGAGCAGTTTCACCGGCGGGTCGGTGACGGTCATGATCACCTCCAGGATCACCACCGTGACACCGCGCGGGTGCCATTCCCGGCTGAACGACCGGATGAACTCGACGACGATGCGGGCGATCAGCAGCAGCCAGAACAGGAAGAACGCGAAGCCCAGGACCTGGAAGAACACCGCCACGTGAAGCCGGTCTTTCTGTCGATAGTGCTGCCTAAGCCACTGGGAAACCCAGAAGCGCGCCGTCAGCCTACCGATAGCCGACGGCGCGCACCGGTCAGTGGGTCACTGATAGCTGTAGAAGCCGGCTTCGGCGATCCTGCGGCGCTCCTCGGCGGAGACGTCGACGTCCGCCGGGGCCAACAGGAAAACCTTGGTCGCGACCTTGTCGAAGGAGCCGCGCAGGGCGAACGCCAGCCCGGCGGCGAAATCGACCAACCTCTTGGCGTCGGCGTTGTCCATCGACACCAGGTCCATGATCACCGGCTGACCGTCGCGGAAGCGCTCACCGATGGTGCGGGCCTCGTTGTAGTCCTTGGGGCGCAGGGTGGTGATCTTCGACATCGGGCTGCCCTCTTCGAACAGCATGGCCATCCGGCGCGGGTCCATCGCCAGTGCACCGCGGGTGGAACCGCGCATGGTGCCGAACCGCGACCGGGGCGGCAGATCGTGCGGACGCTCGAACTCGCGTGGCCGCAAGCGTGGCTCCTCTGCGTAGCCCACCCGGAATCCTCCGGTGGGCGGATAGTCGGGTTCGCGCTCGTCGTAGTGGTCGCGGTCGTCGTAACGCCCGCCGACCCGAACCTCGGGCCGGACGTCGTCGTAGACGTCCTCGGCGAATCGCTCGCCGCGCCGCGAGAATCCCCGACCACGGGGGGCGGCGCCGGTGTCCCGGTCGTCGTCCTCGTAGTACTCGTCCTCGTAATCATCCATCGGCGCCATGCCGAAGTAGGCCTTGACTTTATGCAGAGTGCTCATCCGCTGACCCTTCTGGAGCTGAACTTCACCTGATGTGAAGGCTGGTGACCGTGATGATGTTGTGACTGGAGTGACTACTCAGGGAGACGTTAAAGGACGTTCACCCATTAACGCCGTACCGACACGCACACACGTCGAGCCGTGTCGCACCGCCGCCTCCAGATCGCCCGACATGCCCGCGGAAAGTTCGGTGGCGCCGGGATGCACGGCGCGGACGCGCCGGTGCTCGGCGGCCAGCGCGGCGAATGCGGTATCCGGATCGGCCCCCAGCGGCGGAACCGCCATCAATCCCACAAGCTCAAGGGCCCCGGACTCGGCGACCTGAGCGCACAGCCTGTCCACCGCCGCCGGATCGCCGACGTCCACTCCGCCACGTTCGGTGTCACCGTCGAGACTGATCTGGACGAACACCCGCAGCGGTCGGCTCCGGTGGCCCGCCGCCAGCGCCCCGGCGCTGGCATCCTCCAGCGCGGCGGCCACTTTGCCGGTCGACACCGAATGCACCGTATGAGCCCAGCGCGCAATCTGTTTGGCTTTGTTGCGCTGAATCCGGCCGACCATGTGCCAGTGCGCGGTCCCGGGGGCGGGACCCGAATCGCTCCCGGCGACGAGCCGGTCGAACTCGGCGATCTTGGCCGCGGCCTCCTGCTCCCGGGATTCGCCGAAGGCCCGGCAGCCCAGCCGCCACAGGATGGCGACATCGCCGGCGGGGAAGTATTTCGTGATCGGCAGCAGCGTGATGCCGTCGACCGGGCGGCCGGCTGCCTCGGCGGCCCGCGCAAGCCGGGACCGCACTCCGGCCAGCCCGGTGGTCAACTCCGCCATCCGGTCTGCGGCACCGCGGTCTCCCGTCATGTGCTCACTCCATCCACACCACAGATGCCAGCCGCCCGGTGGGCGCATCCCGCCGGTGGCTGAACAGCGCGGGGTCCTCGACAGTGCACCGGGGGTCAATGGCGATCGCGCCGACGCCGGCGGCCGCGAGTTGCCGCGCGATTCCGGCCCGCAGATCAAGGGCCGGGGTGCCGCTTGGGGTCGTCGTGCGACTGCCGGGCAGACGCGCCTCGACCTCGGCCGCCATCTCCTCGGGCACTTCGTAGTTCGGCCCGCTGACGGCGGGGCCGAGCAGCACGGAGATGTCCGGCGCGTGCGCCCCGGCGGCCAGCATGGCCTCGACGGTCCGCAACACCACGCCGTCGGCCGCACCGACCCGCCCGGCGTGGGCCGCACCGATGACTCCGGCGCGGGCGTCGGAGAGCAGAACCGGAACACAATCCGCGGTGATGACGGCCAGCGCCAGCCGTGGCGTACTGGTCACCACAGCGTCGGTGCCGTCGAACGGTTCGCGGCGCGGCGCATCGACCATCTCGACGTGAACACCGTGGACCTGGTTCATCCACACCACGTGGTCGGCCGGAAGGCCGATGGCCGACGCCAGCCGGTTGCGGTTGGCCGCAACAGCCGCCGGGTCGTCACCGACGTGGTCACCGAGATTGAACGACTCGTAGGGCGGTGCCGAGGCTCCGCCGGATCGCGTGGTGGTGACGCGGCGGATGCGAACGGTCACGGCCGATCCGGGCTCAGTGCCGCATGAACGGCGGCACGTCGACGTCGTCGTCATCGTCTCCGAAGGGCGACGAGCCGTTGGTGCGGGCCGAGACCTTCATCGGCTCGAGGGAATCGAAGAGCGGCGAGTTGGCCACGTGACCCGCCGTGGCGGGAGCGATGATGTGGGTGGTGGAGATCGACGGCGACGGCGGCGGCAGCGCGGGTGGGGCGTCCGCTGCGGGGACGGCGGGGGCGGCGGGCTCCTCGGCGACGGCGTGCGCCGGGCCGCTGGTGGCGGTGCCGATGATGATCGCCCTGCGGTTGACGCTGTTGGCGTCGAAGCCCGCGGCGATGACCGTCACGCGCACCTCGTCGCCGAGCGAGTCGTCGATGACGGTGCCGAAGATGATGTTCGCCTCGGCGTGGGCGGAGTCCTGAACCAGCGACGCGGCCTCGTTGATCTCGAACAGCCCGAGGTCGCTGCCACCGGCGATGGACATCAGCACGCCCTGGGCGCCTTCCATCGAGGCCTCGAGCAACGGGGAGTTGATGGCCATCTCGGCGGCCTTGATCGCGCGGCCCTCGCCGCGGGCCGAACCGATACCCATCAGGGCCGTGCCGGCGCCGCTCATGATGCCCTTGACATCGGCGAAGTCGACGTTGATCAGCCCGGGGGTGGTGATCAGGTCGGTGATGCCCTGGACGCCGTTCAGCAGTACCTCGTCGGCGCTGCGGAAAGCATCCATCAACGACAGACTCGCGTCGCCCATCTGCAGCAGCCGGTCGTTGGGGATGACGATGAGCGTGTCGCAGCTCTCCCGCAGCGAGGCGATGCCGTTCTCGGCCTGGGTGGACCGCCGCTTGCCCTCGAAGGAGAAGGGCCGGGTCACCACGCCGACCGTCAGCGCGCCGAGTTTGCGGGCGATGTTGGCCACCACCGGAGCGCCGCCGGTGCCGGTTCCGCCGCCCTCGCCGGCGGTGACGAACACCATGTCGGCTCCGCGCAGCAGTTCCTCGATCTCGTCCTTGGCGTCCTCGGCCGCCTTGCGGCCCACCTCCGGATCGGCACCGGCGCCGAGGCCGCGGGTGGAGTCGCGGCCGACGTCGAGCTTGACGTCGGCGTCGCTCATCAGCAACGCCTGGGCGTCGGTGTTGATGGCGATGAACTCAACACCCTTCAGTCCCTGTTCGATCATGCGGTTGACGGCGTTGACACCGCCGCCACCGATGCCGACGACCTTGATGACGGCGAGATAGTTATGCGGGGGGGTCATCGTGTGGTCTCCTCCATGACAGGGGCTGTGGTGGGGTCTGGAGCTTCGGCGACTTCCCCGGGTAAACCCTCAACCTCAACCTGAGGCTTAGAGTTATGTCAAGTTGTCGCGTAAGGAAAACGTAGGACCGGCGGGCCCCGGATTGGGGAGGCGCGCCCGCGTGTCGGGTGAAATTTCCTACTTGACGGTCGGCAGATCGGGACTCGACACGTCGTAGACGCGCCCGGGTTGGGTCAGCAGTGCCGCGAGTTTGTCGGCTTTCTCCTCGGTGCGGTCGGTGGTCCCCCACACCACGATGCGGCCGTCGTTGAGCGTCAGGGCGATCGACGCGACCGACGGCGCCGCGACCCGGCTCACCTGGGCAACCACCTCAGGGCGCAGGGCGGTCATCACCTGCAGGGCGGCCATGGTCGACGGATCGGTCGGGCCCGGGTTGTCGACATCGAGGTACGTCAGTCCCGGCGGCGGCGGGGCCGTTGCGAAGTCCACTCCGTCGCGGTCGAAAAGATGGGGTCCGTCCGGGAAGTCCTTGACAACCACCGGAATCCGCTCGGCGATCGCGATGCGCAGAGCCGAGGGGTACTCGCGTCGGACCCGCGCGCTCGCAACCCCGCGGATGCCGGCCACCCGGTCGGCGACCGCGTCGGTGTCGATCTGCAGCAGCGGTGTCCGCAGGGGGACCGAGGCCGCTTCGAGGACTTGTTCGCGGGTGACCGCGCCGGTGCCGGTGATCACCAGGGAACGGGCCGACATGACCGGCGTGAAGTACAGCACCAGACCCAGCGCGACACTGATCACGGTCAGCACCACCACCCAGACCAGGAGCTTGAGCCCCTTGACGGTCCGGTCGGCCGAGCCGACGGGCTCCTCGACGAGATGGCCCCGGGCGCGGCGCTTGGCTTCACGGCGGGCCTGCTCGATGGCCACCGCCCGCTGCTCGGCCTCCCGGCGCTCGGCGCGTTCCCGGCGCGCCCGACGACGCGGACCCTCGGGGTCGGCGTCCGGTTCAGCGGCGCCCGGTTCGGCGGCGGGCTCCCCGACGGTCTGCCCCGAATCCGGTGGCTCCGGTTCGGCGCCCGCGCGGCCCGGCTCCGAATCCGATACACCGGGCACACCGTCGTCGGGGCCAGGGGCGGGGGTCGGCGGCTCCGGAGCCCCGTTCACCCCGACCGCCCCGGAGCCCCCGCCGCCGCGTTCAGCGCAGCGATGATCTCCGGGCCGAGCAGGGTGACGTCACCGGCACCCATGGTGACAACGACGTCGCCCGGCCGCGAGGATGCCGCCACCTGTTCGGCGACCGAGGAGAAGTCCGGCAGGTAACGCACCGGCGCGTGGACGTGTTCGACGATGGTGGCACCGCTGATCCCGGTCAGCGGCTGCTCCCGGGCCGCGTAGACGTCGAGGACGAAAACCTGATCCGCGGTTCCCAGCGCATCGCCGAAGTCGCGAGCAAAGGCTTTTGTCCGCGAATACAAGTGGGGCTGGAACACCACGATGCTGCGGCCGCCTTCGCCGGACTGCCGGCCGGTCGGACTCTGCCGCGCGACCTCGCGCAGCGCCGTCAGCGCCGCCCGGACTTCGGTCGGATGGTGGGCGTAGTCGTCGAAGACCCGAACCCCGTTCGCCGTTCCCACCAGTTCGAACCGGCGGCGCACTCCCTCGAATCCGGCCAGGGCGTCCAGCACCGCCTCGACCGGCGCACCGGCCTCGACGGCGCCAAGCAGTGCTGCCAGTGCGTTGAGCGCCATGTGCCGGCCCGGCACCGCCAACCGCATGGCCCGCTGATGCGACTCCCCCGCCAACTGGATGTGGGCGATTGCGCCGGTCCCCTGCTGTTCCCAGCCGACCAGCGAGCCGGCCAGGTCGGCGGCCGGCGCGCTGCCGTAACGCAGCACCCGTACGCCCAGCGCCGCGCTGCGGTCACCCAGTGCCGCCGCGCCGGGATCGTCCGCGCACACCACGAGGGCGCCGCCGGGGGCGAGACGTTCGACGAACGCGTCGAACACCGCGGTGTAGGCCTGAGCCGTTCCGAAGAAGTCGAGGTGGTCGGCTTCGATATTGGTGACCACCGCCACGTCGGGGGTGTACTCCAGGAGGGAGCCGTCGCTCTCGTCGGCCTCGGCCACGAAGACGCCGCCGCTGCCGTGATGGGCGTTGGTGCCGGCCTCCCCCAGATCACCGCCGACCGCGAAGGACGGATCGAATCCGCTGTGCTGCAGGGCGACGATGAGCATCGACGTCGTCGTCGTCTTGCCGTGTGTGCCGGTCACCAGCAGGGTCTGGTGGCCGGCCATGAGCTTGGCGAGCACCGCCGGACGCAGGATCACCGGCACCGCGCGCCTGCGGGCCTCGACCAGTTCCGGGTTCGTCTTGGGGATGGCGGCGTGGGTGGTGATGACGGCGGTCGGCCCGCCGGGCAGCAGATCGAGGTTCGCCGGGTCGTGCCCGATGCTGATCTGCGCCCCCCTGGCCCGCAGCGCGGTCACTCCGCGGGACTCCTTGGCGTCCGACCCCGACACCAGCGCGCCGCGGTCGAGCAGGATCCGCGCGATACCGGACATGCCGGCTCCGCCGATGCCGACCATGTGCACCCGCGCCAACTCGGGCGGCAGTGGCGTCGTGAAGGCGGTCACCGGCGGACCTCCCGGCCGGTGCGGGCCACCTCGAGCACCACGTCGGCGACCCGTCGGGCGGCGTCGCGGTGCCCGACCTGGGCGGCCGCGTCGGTCATCGCGGCCAGCCGGGGAGCATCGGTGATCAGCCGCACCACCTCACCGCCCACATACTCCGGGGTCAGGTCGGCGTCGGCGACCAGCATGCCGCCACCGGCCCGCACCACCGGCAGGGCGTTGAGACGCTGTTCGCCGTTGCCGATCGGAAGCGGCACGTAGACCGCCGGCAGCCCCACGGCCGACACCTCGGCGACGGTCATCGCCCCGGACCGGCAGATCGCCAGATCCGCGGCGGCGTAGGCCAGATCCATCCGGGTGAGATACGGCACCGCCACATAGGGCGGATCGCCCGGGGTCGGGGTCGGCAGGTCGAGGGTGTTCTTCGGGCCGTGGGCGTGCAGGACCGACACTCCCGCGGCGGCCAGGTCTGCGGCCGCCGCGGAGACGGCGCGGTTGATCGACACCGCGCCTTGCGAACCACCGAAGACCAGCAGGACACGTGCGTCATCGGCGAACCCGAAATGGGCGCGTGCCTCGGCCCGCAACGCCGCCCGGTTCAAGCTCGTGATCGACGCGCGCAGTGGCATTCCCACCACCTCGGCGCCCTCCAGTCCGGAGTCGGGGACGGCGGCCAGGACGCGCCGGGCGAACCGCGCCCCCAGGCGGTTGGCCAGGCCGGCGCGGGCATTGGCCTCGTGGACCACCACCGGCAGGCCCCGCCGGCGCGCGGAGAGATAGGCGGGCACTGCGACGTAGCCGCCGAAGCCCACCACGACGTCGGCGCCGACGTCGTCGAGCACCGCCCGGGTCTCCCTGGCGGACCGGCGGATCCGCCACGGCAGCCGCACCAGGTCACCGTTGAGCCTGCGCGGCAACGGCACCGGCGTGACCAGTCGCAGGTCATAGCCCCGCTCGGGGACCAGCCTGGTCTCCAGACCGCGCGGGGTGCCCAGCGCGGTGATACGGATTGTGGGCTCCAACGCGGTCAACGCGTCGGCGACGGCCAACGCGGGTTCGACGTGCCCGGCAGTCCCACCGCCGGCGATCACGACCGAGACATTCACCCGTAACGCTGACCTTCCAATGCGCGGGAACGCCGTTGGTGCTCGTTCCCTGTGCGCCGGCGACCCTGCGCCGCGGCGGCGCGCCTCTGACCAGAGGCGTCTCCATGATGCCCTGAGGCCCGGCCGGCGCCGTTCGCCGTCCCCGTTTTGGCGCTCTTCGCGCCGGTCGCGGCGCGCGGGCGACCGGTTCCCGAGGCCGCGGAGCGCACCCTTTCGCGCGGCTCGGGGCGGCGGGCCGGCGCGGCCGGCTTCTTCGCGGGCTTGCCGGCTTTGGCACCCCGAGCGGGCGGGCCGGCCTTCTTCGGCGGCGCCGGGCGCGACCGCAACCGCTCGCGCAACACCTCCACCCGGCTGGGCAGATAGGGCTCGGGCAGGGGCAGACGTAGCAGGCGGTTCATCCGGTCATCACGCCCGGCCCGCAGCGCGGCCACCGCATCAGGCTCGTGGCGGGCCGCATTGGCCATCAGTCCGATCATGAAAAGCGTTGTCGACGTGGAAGTGCCGCCTGCCGATATCAGCGGCAGCTGGATTCCGGTCACCGGCAGCAGGCCGATCACGTAACCGACGTTGATGAACACCTGCCCGACCACCCATGCGGTGGCGGTCGCGGTCATCAGCCGCAGGAACGGATCGGCGGACCGCCTGGCGATCCGCATGCCGGTGTAGGCGAACAGCCCGAACAGGCACAGCAGGCCGAAGGCGCCGATGAACCCGAGTTCCTCACCGATGATGGCGAAGATGAAGTCGTTGTGCGCGTTGGGCAGGTAATTCCACTTGGCCGTGCCCTGGCCGAGACCGTCGCCGAACACCCCGCCATTGGCCAGCGCGAACTTCGCCTGCCTCGCCTGATACCCGGCGCCCTGCGCGTCGGCGCTGGGATCCAGCCACGACCGCACCCGGTCCGAGCGATAGCCCGCGGACACGGCGAGCACCGCCGCCGCCGACACCGCCGCCAGCAGCGAACTCACGAACACCTTGAGCGGCAGGCCGGCGAACCACAGCAGGGCCAGCAGGATGATGCCGAGCGAGACCGTCTGGCCGAGGTCTGGTTCGGCCACGATGAGCGCCAGGGCGGTCACCGCCGCGGGAAGAAGCGGTATCAGCATCTCGCGCAGACTGGCCCGCTCCATGCGCCGCGCGGCCAATATGTGCGATCCCCAGATGAGAAACGCGATCTTGGTCAGCTCCGAGGGCTGCATCGACAGGCCGGCGAACGAGAACCACCCTCGCGTCCCGTTGGCGACCCGGCCGATGCCGGGGATCAGGACGGCCACTAGCAAAACCATCGTGGTGGCGAAGGCCGGGAACGCGGTGACCCGCAGGAATCGCACGGGCAGTCGCAGCGCGACCCAGCAGGCGAAAATGCCGATCCCCGCCCACATCAACTGGCGGATGAAGATCGACCACGGCGAGCCGTCCTCGTCGTAGGAGTGCACTCCCGAGGCGGACAGCACCATGATCAGCCCGAGGATGGTCAGCAGGGTCGCTACCGAAATCATCAGGTGGAAGGACGTCATCGGCCGGGCGAGCCAGGCGCCGAACGGCAAGGGCGGAAGGAACTTTCGTATCGTCCCGTCGGTGTTGGCGGTGGCGGCGGTGCGGGCCGACGGTTCGGATTCGGCGCTCAGGGCGTCCGCGTCGGTCTCGTCGGGAACCGACTCGTCCACCATCTCGTCGACGGCATCGGTCGACTCGCCGCCGACCGGCGCACCGTTCGCCGCGTCCCGGCGGCTGCGCCGGGACCAGACCGTGGCCACGGTCCTACCGGGCCTTGCCGGCGGGCCGGTCGCGGACCGCCCCGGCGAACGCCTCGCCGCGGTCGGCGTACCCGGCGAACTGGTCGAAGGAGGCACCGGCCGGTGCCAGCAGAACCGTATCGCCGGGTCGGGCCAGCTTGGTTGCGGCGTCGATGACGGCCGCCATCACCTGCCAGCCGGCGCCGGGACCGGACGCTTCGATCAGCTGAGTCTCACCAGTAACATCTGACTCACTGGTCTCATTCATCACAGCATCCTCCCCCGTCACAACCTGGATGACCGGGACATCAGGAGCGTGTCGCGATAACGCCTTGGCAAAGGCGGCGCGGTCGCGGCCGATCAACACCGCGCCGACCAACCGGTCGGCCACCCGGGCCACCGTGTCCTCGACGGAGGCGCCCTTGAGCATGCCGCCGGCCACCCACACCACCCGCGGATAGGCGCTGATCGACGCCTCCGCCGCGTGCGGGTTGGTGGCCTTGGAGTCGTCGACGTAGGTCACGCCGCCGAGCACGCCCACCTGTTCGGCGCGGTGCCGGCCCACCCGGAAATCGGCGAGGGCGGCCGCGATCGAGGCCGCCGGGACATCGACCGCGCGGGCCAGTGCGGCGGCGCCGAGCGCATCGAGCACCCCGACCGGTCCGGCCACCGGGATGTCGGCGACCTCGGCCAGGCTCAGATCGTCGGCGAAGGCACGGTCGACCAGCACCCCGTCGCGCACGCCGAGTTCACCGGCGGCCGGGGAGCCCAGCCGGAAGCCGACTTTGACCGGTGCCGCGGCGTTCGGCAGCAGGCCGGCGGCCGCCGGGTCGTCGAGGCCCACCACCGCCACCCGGCCGTCGAGGGCCCGGGCCTTGGCCGCCGCATAGGGCTCGAAACCGCCGTGCCAGTCGAGGTGGTCCTCGGCGATGTTGAGCACCACGCCGGCCTCGGGCCGCAGCGACGGCGACCAGAAGAGCTGGAAACTGGAGACTTCCACGGCCAGGATGTCCGACGGGCGGGACAGCACGTCGAGCACCGGCTCACCGATGTTGCCGCACAACACCGCACGGCGGCCGTCGGCGATCAGCATCTCGTAGAGCATCGACGTGGTGGTGGTCTTGCCGTTGGTTCCGGTCACCACCAGCCAGCGCCGGGGCGGACCGTACTCACCCGCCGCGTCGAGCCGCCACGCCAGTTCGACGTCACCCCAGATCGGGACGCCGGCGGCGGCAGCGGCCGCCAGCACGGGCGAAGTCGGCGGAAACCCTGGGCTGGTGACCACCAGGTCGAAGTCGGCTATCCGGACGATGGCGTCGGCCGGGGCCATGGCGTTCGCAGCAGCGAGCGCCCGGGCGGCCGCGAGGTCGTCATCGCACACCGACAGCCGCACATCCCGGCGCGCCAGAGCCGCAACGATGGCCCGTCCGGTGACCCGGGCGCCGGCCACCAGCACACGGGAACCCGGGGCCAGCAGTGACAGGTCCGCCACCTCAGTCCCCGATGGCGTGCAGCCACTCGCTGTAGAACAGCGCCAACCCGAGTCCGCAGGCGATCGCGGTGAGCAGCCAGAACCGGATGATCACCGTGGTCTCGGCCCAGCCGACGAGTTCGAAGTGGTGGTGGAACGGCGCCATCCGGAATACCCGCCGGCCGGTCGAACGGAACGCGATGATCTGGATCACCACCGAGGTGACCTCGGCGACGAACAGTGCCCCCAGCACGACCGCGAGCACCTCGGTGCGACTGGTGATGGACAGGCCGGCGATGATCCCGCCCAGCGCGAGTGACCCGGTGTCACCCATGAAGATCTTCGCCGGGGCGGCGTTCCACCACAGGAATCCGGTGCACGCACCGGCGGTGGCGGCCGCGATCAGCGCGAGGTCCAGCGGATCGCGCACGTTGTAGCAGCCCAGTCCCGGCGAGGTGGCGCAGGAGTTGCGGTACTGCCAGAACGTGATCAGCACGTAGGCGGAACTGACCATCGCCATCGACCCGGCGGCCAGGCCGTCGAGGCCGTCGGTGAGGTTGACCGCATTGGACCAGGCGCTGACGACGACGAGGACGAAGAGCACGAACAGCAGCGGAGGCAGTGCGACGGTGGAAATCTCGCGAACGTAGGACAGCATGTTGGAACCCGGGGTCAGGCCCTCGGGGTTGGCGAAGCGCAACACCAAGATGGCGAACAGCACCGCGGCGCTGATCTGGCCGATGGTCTTGGCGGTCTTGTTCAGCCCCAGGTTCCGCGACCGCCGGATCTTGATGAGGTCGTCGAGGAAGCCGACGCCGCCCAGTGCGGTGGCCAGTCCCAGCACCAGCAGTCCGGAGGCCGACGGCCCCATCCCGTCCACGACCAGGCCGACCATGTGGGTTCCGAAATAGCCGGCCCAGATTCCGGCGAGAATGGCGACACCGCCCATGGACGGGGTGCCGCGCTTGGTCTTGTGACTGGGCGGGCCGTCCTCGCGGATCTCCTGCCCGAAGCCCTGCCTGTTGAACAGCCGGATCAGCGTCGGTGTCAGCAGAATCGACACCATCAGCGAGATGCCGACGGCGATGAGGATCTGTCTCATGTCGTCGGCTCCGTCTGAGTCTCGCCCGCGAGAAGCGCTTCGGCCAGGGCGCCGAGCCCGGCCGCATTGGATGCCTTGACCAGGACCACGTCTCCGGGGGCAAGTTCGGCGCGCAGCAACTCCAGCGCGACGTCGGCGTCGGGCACCTGAACCGACTCCGATCCCCAGGATCCCTCCATCACCGCCCCCTGGTGCATGGCGCTCATGGGCCTCCCGGTTCCGACGACGACAAGACGACTGATATCTAAGCGCACCGCCAGACGCCCGACGCGGTCGTGTTCGGTTATCGAGTCCTCGCCCAACTCGCCCATCTCGCCGAGCACCGCCCAACTGCGCCGCTTGGTGTCCCCCGATCGGGCCATCACCGCCAGGGCCCGCAGGCCGGCCCGAACGGAGTCGGGATTGGCGTTGTAGGCGTCGTTGACGACCGTTACCCCGTCGGCGCGGCTACGCACCTCCATCCGGTGCCGCGAGGCCGGCGCCGCCCCCGCGAGGGCGTCGGCCACCTGTTGGATACCGGCTCCGCACTCCAGCGCCACCGCCGCCGCGGACAACGCATTGCCCACCTGATGCTCTCCGTGCACGGCCAGCGCGACGTCCGCCTCTCCGGCGGAGCTGCACAGCGTGAAGCGCGGTCGGGCAAGGTCGTCGAGCACGACGTTCTCCGCGCGGACGTCCGCGTTCGGGGTTTGCCCGACCGTCACCACCCGTGCCGAGGTCCGGGCGGCCATCGCGGCGACCACGGGGTCGTCGGCGTTGAGGATCGCCACACCGGAGGCCGGAAGTGCTTCGACCAGTTCGCCTTTGGTCTGGGCGATCACCTCCCTGGAACCGAACTCGCCGAGGTGTGCGGTGCCGACGTTGAGCACGACGGCAATCGACGGCGGCGCGATCTTCGCCAGCGCGGCGATGTTTCCGGGATGGCGCGCGGACATCTCCAGGACCAGGAAGTCGGTGTCTCGGGTGGCGCGCAGCACCGTCCAGGGGTGTCCCAGCTCATTGTTGAACGACCCGGGCGGGGCCACCACCTCGCCGAGCGGCCGCAGCACGGCGGCGATCAGGTCCTTGGTGGACGTCTTGCCCGACGATCCGGTGATGCCGACGATGCGCAACCCCCCGGCCACCAGTTCGGCGGCGACCGCAGCGGCGAGGGTGGCCAGCGCCGCCAGCACCGCGGCACCGGAGCCGTCGGAATCGTGCTCGAGCACCCCGGCGTGGGCGTCGGTGGCGGCCGCCGGCGGAACCACGATGGCCGGAACCCCGACCGGGCGGGCGGCCAAGACCGCGGCCGCGCCCGCCGCCACCGCGCCGCGGGCGAAGTCGTGGCCGTCGGTCCTGGCCCCCGGCAGCGCCAGGAACAGCCCGCCGGGAGTGACCGCCCGGGAGTCGAACTCCACCGTTGCGGTGACGTGGGTGGCTGCGGCCTCGTCCGGGGTGATGTCAGCCAGTCGGCCGCCGACGATGTCGGCGATCCCGGCGACGGTCAGGTCAATCACCTTCCAACTCCCAACGATTCGAGGGCGCGGGCGAGTTCGTCGCGATCGTCGAACGGCCGGGTCTGCCCGCCGGCGGTCTGCCCTGTCTCGTGCCCCTTGCCGGCGATCACCACCACGTCCCCGCGTCGGGCCCAGCGCACGGCGTGGGTGATGGCCGCACGGCGGTCGGCGATCTCGACCACCTCGGCCGGCGGCTCCCGGCGGGCCCGGGCCGCACCGCCGACGACGGCCGCGCGGATCGTCGCGGGATCCTCGTCGCGCGGGTTGTCGTCGGTGACCACCACCAGGTCGGCGAGTTCGGCGGCGGTCTCCCCCATGGGCTCGCGCTTGCCCGGATCCCGGTTTCCGCCGGCGCCGAAGACCACCGCCAACCGGCCGCCCGGCCGGCGCAGGGTTTCCAGCACCGCCCGCAGCGCACCAGGTTTGTGCGCGTAGTCGACGACGGCCAGGAAGTCTTGCCCGCGGTCGATGAGTTCGAGGCGACCGGGAACCGCCGCGGCGCGCAGACCCGGGGACGCCTGCTCCGGTGAGACGCCGATGGCGTCGAGCATCGCCAGGGCCAGTAGCGCATTGGCCACGTTGTAGCGGCCGGGAAGCGCGATGCGCAACCGGTGGTGCACCCCCGCCGGGTCGACGGCGGTGAACTCCTGCAGGCCGCTGTCCAGACCGACAATGTCCTCGGCGGTCCAGTCGGCCGGATTACCCTCGGCGCTCACCGTGACCGCCGCGGATGCCCGCCCCGTCATCGCCCGCCCGGCCTCGTCGTCGACGCACACCACTGAGATGCGGGCATGCAGTGGCGAGTCCGGGTCGAACAACCGGGCCTTGGCGTCAAAGTAGGCCGCCATGGTGGGGTGGAAATCCAGGTGGTCGCGCGACAGATTGGTGAAGCCGCCGACCGCGAAGCGGATTCCGTCCACCCGGCCGAGTTCCAGGGCATGGCTGGAGACCTCCATCACCGCGGTGTCGACACCACGCTCGGCCATCACCGCCAGCAACGCCTGCAGCGCAGGGGCCTCCGGCGTGGTCAGCGCGCTGGGCACGTCAGAACCGGCGATGCGGACGCCGACGGTGCCGATCATGCCGGGGGTGCGTCCCGCCGCCCGAAGGCCGGCCTCGATCAGATGGGTGGTGGTGGTCTTGCCGGAGGTCCCGGTGACGCCGAGGACCACCACACGGTCCGACGGGTGGCCGTAGACCGCGGCGGCCACCGCGCCGAGCAGCGAACGCGGTGCCGGATGTACCAGGATCGGCACCGGCGGCGGATCCCCGAGCAATCGGTGGATGATCGCCAAGCCGTCGGGGTCGGTGAAGACCGCGGCCGCGCCCGCTTCCAGCGCCGCCGGAGTGAATTGGGCGCCGTGGGCCACGGCGCCGGGCAGCGCGGCGAACAGGTCGCCGGGCCCGGCGTCCTGGGCCCGCAGGGTGACCCCGCTGATGCGGACGTCGGCAACGGCGGGCGCGGCCCCGTCGTCGTGGGGCACCGGAGCGACGACGTCAGCCAGGAATCGAAGCGACAGGCCCGGGGTATTGCGGGGCCGCAGGGCACCGGTCACCGGCGCTCACCTCCCGTCGACTACACCAAGGCGGCCGCGTGGTCGGCTGCGCCTCCCACCCGATCGGTGCTCAACCCTACCGACCGCCGCGGCCCGGGAGCGGGAGTCAGGCCGCCTGCAGCGTCAGCGGCGGGCCCGGATCGGGCGACAGCGGGATGTTCTCGCGCTGCATCAGCCACCCGGCGATGTTGTGGAACAGCGGGGCCGCCGAGTGGCCGGGAGTTCCGTCGGCGTTGCGCGAGGGGGCGTCCAGCATGATGCCGATCACGTAGCGCGGGTCGTCGGCCGGCGCCATCCCGGCGAAGGTGATCCAGTAGACGTCGTCGAAGTAGCAGCCGCAGGCCGGGTTGATCTGCTGGGCGGTGCCGGTCTTGCCGGCCATCTGGTAGCCCTCGACCGCGGCGGCCGGCCCGGTGCCCTGCTGGGCACCCATCGGGTCGCGCTGGACGACGGCGCGGAACATATTGCGCAGGGCCCGCGCCGTACCCTGGTTGACCACCTGAATGCCGTCGGGCCGCTGTTCTTCGGTGCGGGTGCCGTCCGGCGCGATCGTGGCCTTGACGATGCGGGGCGGAATCCGGACCCCGTCGTTGGCGATCGCCTGGTACATGCCGGTCATCTGCAGCAGCGTCATCGAAAGACCCTGTCCGATAGGCAGATTCGAGAATGTACTCCCCGACCACTGATCGATGGGCGGCACGATGCCGGCACTCTCGCCGGGCAATCCGACTCCGGTGCGCTGTCCCAGGCCGAACTTGCCGAGCATGTCGTAGAACCGTTCCGGCCCGACCCGTTGGGCCAGCATCAGCGTTCCCACATTGGACGACTTCCCAAAGACACCGGTGGTGGTCAGTGGCAGCACGCCGTGACCCCACGCATCCTTGATGCTGACCCCACCCATACCGATCGAACCCGGTACCGACAGCACCTCGTCGGGGTTGGTCAGGTCGTATTCGATCGCCGCGGCGGCGGTGATGATCTTGTTCACCGAACCCGGCTCGAACGGCGAGGTCACCGGGAGATTGCCGATCTGGCGGTCGGCCTGACGCCCGATGTCCTGGCTGGGATCGAAGGTGTTGTCGTTGGCCATCGCCAGCACCTCGCCGGTCTTCGCGTCGAGCACCACCGCGGAGACATTGCGGGCCCCGGAGGCGTCCTTGGCCTGTTGGACCTGCTGCTGAACGTAGAACTGGATGTCGTCGTCGAGGGTCAGTTGGACCGTCGACCCGTTGACGGCCTGGTGGCGGTTGCGGTAGCTGCCCGGAATCACGACGCCGTCGGACCCGCGGTCGTAGGTCACCGAGCCGTCTTTGCCGGCCAGCGTGGAGTCCATCGACTCCTCCAAGCCGAGCAATCCATGACCGTCCCAGTCGATTCCGCCGACCACGTTGGCGGCCAGGGAGCCGCCGGGATACTGGCGGATGTCCTGTCGCTCCGCCCCCACTTCCGGGTACTTCTTGATGATCGCGTCGGCGATCCCCGGGTCGACGGCGCGGGCCAGGTAGACGAAGGTCTCGTTGCTGCGCAGCTTCTTGAGCAGGGTGGCGGCGTCCGGAGTGTTGTTCAGCTTCGCCGACACATCGCGGGCGATCTCCGCCAAACGCTGGTCGGGATCCGGGGCGGCGGGTGACTTCTGCCGCGCGTCGGTGAGCTGCTTGCGAATCTTGTTGGGCTGGAACGTCAGAGCGCGCGCCTCGGTGGTGAAGGACAGCTTGTCGAAGTTGCGGTCGACGACGGCTCCGCGCACCGCCTTCTCCACATCGGTGACCTTGAGCTGGCCCGCCGCCTGGGCGCGCAGGCCGGCCGCGCGGGGCACCTGCAGGTTGAACAGCTGAGCTGCCGCGACCATCAGGGCGAGGAAGATGACGACATTGCCAATCCGGTAGCGGTAGACGAAAGACGACGTGTTGGTGCGTGTTTCGGCGACTTCGCGAACACGACGGGCGTTGGCCGCCCGGCCCTGGCCGGCCGTCACGGGCTGACTGGACGGGGCATGAACCCGGCGCTTGCCACCCGGGGCGGGCGTCGGCTTCCCGGCCCGCTTCACTGCAGCGCTCCCGGCGCGGCGCCTGCCACGGGGCCCGCGATCGGTGCCGGATCGGCCGGCGGGACCGCGACGGCCGGGGGCGCGACGGGCAGCAGCACCAGGCCGCCCTGGGTGCCGTCGCCGGCCGGACCGGGCAGGGGTGCCGCACCCGGCAGAGCCGAGCCCGTCGCAGCATGGGCGCTGAACGGGTTGGGCACCGGCGGAAGAACCACCGGGACCTCCGGAGAACCGGGCAGCCTGCCGTTGAGCCGGGTGGGAACCTCGGCCCGGGTGCCCGCCGCCGGCGTGGCCGGCGCGGGTGGCGCAGGCGGGGCGGGCGGCTTCTCGTCGGGGAGCTTGCTGTTCAGCGGCGGCGGCGGCACTCCTTCGGCGGGCTTCGGCTGGCCGACGACGACCCAGTTACCGGCAGGATCCTGCACCAGATGGGCGGCGTCCCGCGACGGGATCATGCCCAGATTGCGGGCGGCATCGGCCAGTGCCGGCGCCGACTCGGCCTCCAGGACATCGCGCTCGAGGGCTTCCTTCTGTTGCATCAGGGCGTCGTTGACGGCCCGGGCGGCACCCAGTTGGTACGAGCGCTCAGCGGCGTCGGTGGACAGCCAGAGGGTGATGGCCAGGCCGACGGCGAGTGAGCCGATCACCAGGACGACGAACGGGACCTTGGCGATCAGAGTCCGGGGATGCAGGTCGACCGTCGGGATTCTGGCGATCAGCCGATCACGCAGCGGCAGCCGGATCGCTTTGGGAGCCTTGGCTTTACGAGCCTTGGCGCGCGCCTTCGCCTGGCTGGCCGTCTTCGGGGGGGTCGGCCGGTCGACGGGCCGCGCGAAGGGCGCGGTCTGCGGGCCGGAACGCTGACCCCGGGACTCCTGGGGGCGTCGGCCCCGGGGGGCGGCACGCTGCCGGGCGGGACGGGCCGGGGCCTCGGCGGGACCGTTCGCTGCGGGTCCGTCGACTACCCGACCGCGCCGCGCAGATGCGGTAGCGACGGCGCCGCCACCCGTGCCTCGGCCTGCCGGCTTGAGCCCGACCCTCATTCAGACGCCCTCTCGCCGGCGACGTTGAACGGCCCGCAGTCGGGCCGGCGCGCTGCGCGGATTGCGTTCGATCTCGTGAGCGTCGGCCCGTTCGGCGCCCCGGGTCAGGCTGGTAAATTCCGGTTCGTGCCCGGGCAGTTCGACCGGCAGACCCTCCGGGGTGCGCGAGGCGGTCGCAGCGGCGAACGCGGTCTTGACGATCCGGTCCTCCAGGGACTGGTAGGCCATCACCACAATGCGCCCACCGGGCCGCAGGGCCGCCAGGGCCGCGGGCAGGGCCGAGGTCAGCGAGTCCAGTTCGGCGTTGACGGCGATTCGCAGTGCCTGGAAGGTCCGCTTGGCAGGGTGGCCGCCGGTACGTCGTGCGGGTATCGGGATGGCGTCGTAGAGCGTCTCGACCAACTGACCGGTGCGGGTGAACGGTGTCCCGACCCGTCGCTCGACGATGAATCCGGCGATCCGGGAGGCGAACTTCTCCTCGCCGAATCGGCGGAGGACGTCGGTGAGCGCGCGTCGGTCGTAGGAGTTGAGGATGTCGGCGGCCGTCAGGTCGGCCCCGGGGTCCATCCGCATGTCCAGCGGGGCGTCCTGCGAGTAGGAGAATCCCCGTTCCGGGCGGTCCAGCTGCATCGACGAAACCCCGAGATCGAAGAGGATCCCGTCCACCGCGGCTGTGGTCGGAAGACCGACCTCGTCCAGCGCCTCGGCCAGCCCGTCGTAGCGCGTGCGCACCAGGTTCACCCGGTCGCCGAAGCGATGCAGTCGCGCGCCCGCGGTGGCCAGCGCATCCGGGTCTCGGTCCAGCCCGATCAGCCGAAGACCGGCGAATTGCTCGAGGAATCGCTCGGCATGGCCGCCGGCCCCGAGCGTGGCGTCGATCAGGACGGCGCCGGAGCCGTCCGGCGAGACCCGGGTCAGCGCGGGTGCCAGCAGCTCGACGCAGCGGTCCAGCAGGACCGGGATGTGGCCGTGGGGCGCGGGGTCCTCGGTCACGACGGGACCTCCGGCTCGGTCGAGTGACACTGACCCTGCATCGAGGTCCCTGTCCGAGGTCGCGAACCTGGCGTCGGGGAAGTACGCCAGGGTCGGTTCGGGCAGAGGCCACGCTGCACGGGCAGTCCCCCGCGGAGTCGCCGCGGGCCTAAATAATGTCGCTGAGTGCTTCATCGCTGGCCGCGGAGAAGTTCTCTTCGTGGGTCTGCTGGTAGTCCTGCCAGGAGTGGGCGTCCCAGATCTCGAGGAAGTCGACCGCCCCGATCACGGCGCAGTCCTTGGTCAGGCCTGCGTACCGGCGGTGGTCGGCCGACAACGTGATCCGGCCCTGCGAATCCGGGTGCTGCTCGTCGGTGCCGGCGGCGAGGTTGCGCAGGAAGGCACGGGCCTCGGGGTTGCTGCGCGAGGTCGCCGCGGCCCGGCGGGCCAACTGTTCGAACTGGGCACGCGGATAAACGGCAAGGCTGTGGTCTTGGCTCTTGGTGACCATCAACCCTCCTGCCAGATCGTCGCGGAACTTCGCGGGCAGTGTCAGGCGGCCCTTGTCGTCCAACTTGGGTGTGTAGGTGCCCAGGAACATGTCCTGCACCTCCTACCTCCGGAGCGGTTCACCCCGCTGCCGCCACAATACCCCACTGTCCCCCACTTTTCTCCACATGCCGGGTCGAAAGTCGCCACTGAGCACCCCCGCGAACCCCGACAGCGTGCCGCGGGGCGGGAAAACACGACGTCGCCCTCCCCCTGTCGCCGATGAACCGCAGTTCAGAGCCGGTGGGGAGAAGTGGAGCACAGCGACAGCGGTACCCTCGCAACCGACAGCCATGGCCGACCGTGGGAGCGACACGAACACAAAAAAGGGGCAGCCCGCAGGCTGCCCCGGAAAACCAAACGCCGGCTACTCGTCAAAACGGCGGCGGAAACGGTCCTCCATGCGATTGGTGAACGAGCCGCCTGCCCCGCGGGAGCGCCGCGGACGGGACGGGCCGGACGTCGCGCCGCGTTCGCGCAGGCCGGCGACCGGAGGTCCGGTGATCGCGAAGACCACGCCGGCGAACATCACCACGAAGCCGACCACCGACAGCACCGGGAACCCGCCGATCATCGTCGCCTTGACCGCGACACCCGCCACCAGCATGGCCAGACCGAGGATGAACAAGCCCGCACCCTGCAGCCGCCGGCGTGTTGACGGGGTCCGCAGAGTGCCGCCCCGAACGCTGGACGCGAACTTCGGGTCCTCGGCATAGAGAGCGCTCTCGATCTGATCGAGCATCCGCTGCTCATGCTCGGAGAGTGGCATGCGTCCCTCCTTTGCCGAAGCCGTAGCGCGGGTCAACGCCGCGGCACCGGCCGGGCGACTACCCACATGATACGAGCAGTGGATGCCCCGTACCACCCCGTTTGAACACCTGATTTGGCGAACCCTGTAGGAAAGCTTAACCGCGGGCCCGGACATGTCAGCACCCGTCGGCCCGACGTCAGGACAACGTCACCGATGCGACGGGCAAGACTGGTCGCAAACCATAATGGCAAGAGCAGTCACGGACGGCCGTCACCGATGGCGGTCGAGAGGGCCGGGAAGGGGGGTGGACGGTGACGACCTTCCTCATCGACCTGTCCCCCGGCGACATGGCGCAGCGGCTCGGCGAGGCGCTGACCGTCTACGTGGACGCGATGAGCTACCCGCGCGGCACCGAGGGCCAGCGTGCATCGATGTGGCTCGATCACACCCGCCGCGGCGGGTGGCGCGGAGTCGCGGCCGTCGAGGTGGACGCGGACGAGCCCGACCCGCCCACCACCGAGCAGTTGGTCCGGGCCCGACTGCTCGGGGTCGCGTACGGCTACCGCGGCGCGCCCGACCAGTGGTGGCAGCAGCAGGTGGTGCGCGGCCTGCGCGACGTCGGCCGCCCGCACGCCGACATCTCCCGGCTCATGGGCGACTACTTCGAACTGACCGAGTTGCACATCCACCCCAGCGCCCAGGGCCGCGGACTGGGCGAAGCGCTGGCGCGCCGACTGCTCGCCGATCGTGCCGAATCGCACGTCCTGCTGTCCACGCCGGAGATGAACGGCGAGTCCAACCGCGCCTGGCGGCTGTACCGCAGGCTCGGCTTCGCCGACATCATCCGCGGCTACCACTTCGCCGGCGACCCCCGGGCCTTCGCGGTTCTGGGCCGGCCGCTGCCGCTGTGAAGGCGGCCTGGGTTTTGCCCGGATAGCCCGCTGTAGTGCGGATCTGGCACGATATCCCCCGTGCCGTTCCCCGTGCGTGACCGCGCCCGCACCCGCCGCCTGCGCATGCTGGTGCTCCTGCTGGTGCTCGTCGCGCCCGCGTTGGCCGGCTGCCTGCGGGCGCACGCCTCGATCACCGTCTCACCTGACGACCAGGTCTCCGGTGAGATACTGGCCGCCGTCAAGCCACGCGACGCCGATGACCCGGGACCGCAGTTCGACGAGAACGTGACCTTCAGCCCGAAGATCTCGGTGTCGCCGTACGAGGCGGACGGCTACGTGGGTTCGACGGCCAGTTTCAGCGGTCTGACGTTCGCCGAGGTACCTCAGCTGGCAAATCTGAGTCGCGATGCCACCGGCGTGGACGTCTCATTGCGCCGGGCCGGCAACCTGGTCATCCTCGAGGGCCGGGTCGACCTGACCAACGTCACCGACCCGGAGTCCGACGTCACGTTCAGCGCCGCATTCCCCGGTGAAGTCACTTCGACCAACGGCGATCGCATCGACACCGACACCGTCGAGTGGAAGCTCAAGCCCGGCGCGGTCACGACCATGAGCGCACAGTCGCGTTACACCGATCCCAGCACCCGGTCGTTCAGCGCCGCGGCGCTGTGGCTCGGCCTGGCCGCCTGCCTGGTGGCCGGGATGATCGGCGCGCTGGCCTGGCGGGACCGCGACCGCACCTCGCGCCGCTTCGCCTCCGCCGAATCCAGCGACGACCTCTAGTCTGGGTGCACTCGGACCGTAGTCTGGAGTGCGCCCGCAAACGGGGGCCGATCCGAGCAGGAGAAAGGGGCGCCGCGCTGACTCTGCACGCAGCAGCGCCGTCAGCCGCCGAGTTGGCCGGCGCCGTCACCGAACAGCTTCGGGTTTATCTGGCCGGCCGGCGTACCGAAGCGGCCTACATCGGCGAGGACTACGGCGGCATGATCACCGTCTTGGAGGACTTCGTCCTGCGCGGCGGCAAGCGCCTTCGGCCGGCCTTCGCCTATTGGGGATACCGGGCGGTGACGCCGAACCCCGGAGATCCTGTCGACGATCGTGCGCTGCGGCTTTTCTCCGCGCTGGAACTTCTGCATGCCTGCGCGCTGGTGCACGACGACGTGATCGACGACTCCGCCACCCGCCGGGGGATGCCGACCGCGCACGTGCACTTCACGAGATTGCACCGCGATCGCGGCTGGCGCGGATCCGCCGAGCAGTTCGGCCGCTCGGCAGCGATCCTGCTCGGCGATCTGTCGCTGGTGTGGGCCGACGACATCGTGGCCGAGTCCGGCCTGTCCCCCGACGAACAGCGCCGCGTGCAGCGGGTCTGGTCGGATATCCGCACCGAGGTGCTGGGCGGCCAGTACCTCGACATCGTCGCCGAATCCAGTGGCGCGCATTCCATCGCGTCGGCGATGAACGTCAATACCTTCAAGACCGCGTCCTACACGGTGTCGCGCCCCTTGCAGTTCGGCGCCGCCGCGGCGGCCGACCGCCCCGACGTCCAGGACATCTTCCACCGGCTGGGCACCGACTTCGGGGTGGCCTTCCAGTTACGCGACGACGTACTCGGAGTGTTCGGCGATCCGGCGGTCACCGGCAAACCGTCCGGTGACGACCTGCGCTCGGGGAAACGGACCGTCCTGCTCGCCGAGGCCGTCGAACGGGCACAGCGGTCCGACCCGGCGGCCGCCCGCCTGCTGGTCTCCTCCGTCGGCACCGACCTCACCGACGGCCAGGTGCGCGAGTTGCGTTCGGCGATCGAGTCGGTCGGCGCCCTGGCCGCGGTGGAGGACCATATCGACATGCTGACCCGGCGGGGACTCGAGGTGCTGAACCGAGCCCCCATCAACGCACCGGCGAAGGCCGGGCTGACCGAACTCGCCGGATTGGCCGCAAACCGGTCGGCCTAGACATGGCAGCATCGACCAGCGCGCCCATCGCGCCGACCACCCTGCGCACTCTGCTCGCCTTCGCGCGCTCCGACGAGGGACGGCCGGCGCGACTGGGTTTCCTCGGCGCTCTGCTGATCGCGGTGGGCGGCCTCGGCGCCGGCAGCACCCAGCAGCACGACCCGACACTGGAGTCGCTGCACCTGTCCTGGTTGCGTTTCGGCCACGGTCTGGTGATCTCCTCGCTGCTGCTGTGGGGCGGCGTCATCGCGATGCTGGCGGCGTGGTTGTGGCTGGGCCGCCGGTTGGTGGACGGCCGGCCGACGAGCGAGCACACGATGATCGTCACGACCGGATTCTGGCTCGCACCAATGCTTCTCAGCGTTCCGCTGTTCAGCCGGGACACCTACTCGTACCTGGCCCAGGGCGCCCTGCTGCGGGACGGCTTCGACCCCTATGTGGTGGGACCGATCGAGAACCCGAACTCCTTGCTGGACGAAGTTAGCCAGGTCTGGACCACCACCACCGCCCCGTATGGTCCGGCGTTCATTCTGGTGGCCAAGTTCGTCACCTTGCTGGTGGGCAACAACGTCGTGGCGGGCACCATGTTGCTGCGGCTGTGCATGCTTCCCGGACTTGCTCTGCTGATCTGGGCCGCACCGCGGGTGGCCCGCCACGTCGGTGCCAACGGCGCGGTGGCGCTGTGGATCTGCGCACTCAACCCGTTGGTGATCATTCACCTGATGGGCGGGGTGCACAACGAGATGCTGATGGTCGGGCTCATGATGGCCGGCATCGCGCTGACGTTCGCCGGACGCCACGTCGGCGGCGCCGCGCTGATCGCGGTGGCGGTGGCGGTCAAGGCCACCGCGGTGCTCGCATTGCCGTTCATGGTATGGGTCTGGGTGCGCCATCTGGGCGGAAACCGCCTGCGGGCGTTCGCCATTGCCTCAGCGGCCTCGCTGGCCACCTTCGTCGGCGTATTCGCGGTGCTCTCCGGACTGGCCGGCGTGGGCCTGGGATGGCTGACCGCACTGGCCGGTTCGGTGCGGATCATCAACTGGCTGACGATTCCGACCGCGGCGGCCAACCTCATCGATGCGATCGGCAGCCTGGTGGTGCCGGTCAACTTCTACGCCGTTCTACACGTCACCAGACTGGTCGGCATCGCCATCATCGGGGCGGCACTTCCCTTGCTGTGGTGGAGGTTTCGGCACACCGACCGGGAGGCCCTGGAGGGCATCACCTGGGCGATGGTGGTCGTGGTCCTGTTCGTCCCCGCCGCTCTGCCGTGGTATTACACCTGGCCGCTTGCCGTGGCCTCGGCGCTGGCGCAGTCACGCGCGGCGATCGCGCTGATCGGGGGCTTCTCGACATGGATCATGGTGATCTTCAAACCTGACGGCTCGCACGGCATGTACTCCGTGGTGCACGTATTGCTGGCCTCCACCTGCGCTGTGGCGGCCTGGTACTCGCTGCGGCGCGAGGAGTCATGGCGGGCCACTTGAGGCCCGACGTTCAGTAGGCCGCCGCCGGTTCAGTAGGCCGCCGCCGGTTCAGTAGGCCGCCGCCGGTTCAGTAGGCCATAGCCTGAGCCCGCCGCACCACCTCGCGCGCCTGGTGGGAGTGCAGCGCATCGACGGGCCGGGCGTTGGTCACGGCCTCGCGATCCCCGTCCCGGGTCACGGTGAGCGAGGGGTCCGCGGTGAACAGCCACCTCAGGATCTCGGTGTCGCGGTACCCGCCGTCGCGCAGCACGCCCAGCAGTCCGGGCAGCGACTTGAGCACCTGAGCCCGTCCCGATCCGGCCGGCCCGAGGAACACCTGCGGGACGACGGGAATGCCGTTGCGCCGCACCGCCACCAGATGGCCGTCCCGCAGTTGCTGGTGGACCCTGGTCACCGGCATCCGCAACAACTCGGCCACCGTCGGGAGGTCATAAACCGGCTCGTCGGGTTCGAGGACGTCGTCAACCGCCGGAATGCTGCTCACACCGGTCAGTCTAGATACGCCCCGGGTGACACGCCGGGTGTAGGCGAACAGTCGCGTCGACGGGCTCCTGGCAGGCCACCCAACCCTAGGATGGGCCGGTGACGTCGGACCATCTCGTCGGGGCCCATCTCGTCGGGGCCCATCTCGTCGGGGCCCTGCTCGACGGGCGCTACCGGGTCGACACCACCATCGCCACCGGCGGGATGTCCACGGTGTACCGGGGATACGACCTACGGCTTGATCGGGCGGTCGCACTGAAGGTGATGGATGCCCGCTACGCCGGCGACCACCAGTTTCTGACCCGCTTCCAGCGCGAGGCCCGTGCCATAGCCCGGCTGAAGAACCCGGGTCTGGTGGCCATCTACGACCAGGGCGGCGACGCCGGGCACCCGTTCCTGGTCATGGAGCTCATCGAGGGCGGAACGCTGCGGGAACTGCTGCGCGAACGCGGTCCGATGCCGCCGCACGCGGTGGTGGCCGTCATGCGTCCGGTGCTGGGCGGGCTCGGCGAGGCGCACCGCGCCGGGCTGGTGCACCGCGACATCAAGCCGGAGAACGTGTTGATATCCGACGACGGCGAGGTCAAGCTGGTCGACTTCGGATTGGTGCGCGCGATCGCCGAGGCCGGCATCACCTCGACGAGCGTCATCCTCGGGACGGCCTCCTATCTGTCGCCCGAACAGGTGGTCGGCGGAGCGACCGGACCGCGCAGCGATGTCTATTCGGCCGGCATCATGGCTTTCGAATTACTCACCGGTACAACACCGTTCAGAGGAGACAGCGCACTGGCGGTGGCTCAGCGACGACTGGACCACGACGTGCCGCCGCCCAGTTCGGTGATCGACGGGGTGCCGCCGCAGTTCGATGCCTTCATCAGCTGTGCCACAGCGCGAGACTCCGACGACCGGTTCCCCGACGCATCGGCGATGGCCGGGGAACTGGAGGCGATCGCCGAGGAACTGGACCTGCCCCAGTTCCGGGTGCCCGCGCCGCAGAACTCTGCACAGCACGCCGCGGCGACGGTGGCCCACCGCCGCCCGGCCGACCGCCCGATACCGCCGTCGCCGCCGGTGGGTGGCCCCCCGGTACGGCAGCACACCCGGCAGTTCACGCCCGCGCCCCTGCACCGTGGACCGGACCCGCGCGGCCTCGGGGATCGGGCCGACGTCCCGCCCGAGATCGACGACCATTCCCGTGGCCCACGACAATTCGCCGGCATCGACATCGAGGATTTCGCCTGGGCACGGCAGCGGGCCCGGCGCGCGCAGCTGTTCTGGGTGGTGGCGGTGCTGATCCTCACCTGCCTGGTGGCCGGCGCGGCGTGGACGGTGGGCACGAACCTCGATGGGCTGATCGGGCGTTAGCGGCTCAGTCGCGCAGCATCTCCGCGACGAGGAACGCCAATTCCAGACTCTGCTGGGTGTTCAGTCGCGGATCGCACGCCGTCTCGTAGCGACCGTGCAGGTCGGTGTCGGAGATGTCCTGCGCGCCGCCCAGACACTCGGTGACGTTCTCACCGGTGATCTCGACGTGGATGCCGCCGGGGTGGGTGCCCAGCGCCCGGTGCACCTCGAAGAACCCCTGAACCTCGTCGACGATGCGGTCGAAATGGCGGGTCTTGTATCCGGTGGACGATTCGTGGGTGTTGCCGTGCATCGGATCGCACTGCCAGATCACCTGATGCCCGGTGGCCTGCACCTTCTCGATGATCGGCGGCAGCAGATCACGCACCTTGTGGTTGCCCAGCCGACTGACCAGCGTCAGACGGCCCGGCTGGTTGTGCGGGTCGAGTCGCTCGACGTACTCGACGGCCAGCTCAGGGGTCATCGTGGGGCCGATCTTGACCCCGATCGGGTTCGCCACCACCTCGGCGAACGCAATGTGCGCCCCGTCGAGCTGCCGGGTGCGCTCGCCGATCCAGATGTAATGCGCCGACAGGTCGTAGAGCCGCGGCTCGCCGAACTCGTCGCTCAATCGCAGCATCGCCCGCTCGTAGTCGAGCACCAGCGCTTCGTGGCTGGCGTAGATCTCCGCGGTGTCGAGGTTGCGGTCGTTGACCCCGCACGCGCTCATGAACCGCATGCCGCGGTCGATCTCGCTGGCCAGCGCCTCGTAGCGCGCACCGGCCGGCGAGGTGCGGACGAACTCGCGGTTCCAGTCGTGGACGAGATGCAGCGAGGCCAGGCCGGACGAGGTCAGGGCACGAACGAGGTTCATCGCCGCGCTGGCGTTGGCGTAGGCCCGGACCAACCGGGACGGGTCGTGGTCGCGGACGGCCGCGTCGGGCGCGAAGCCGTTGACCATGTCGCCGCGGTAGGACTTCAATCCCAGGGAGTCGAGGTCCGATGAGCGCGGCTTGGCGTACTGCCCGGCGATGCGGGCGACTTTCACCACCGGCATGCTCGAGCCGTAGGTCAATACCACCGCCATCTGCAGCAGCGTGCGGATATTGGCCCGGATGTGCGGTTCGGTGTTGTCGGCGAAGGTCTCGGCGCAGTCGCCGCCCTGCAGCATGAAGGCCTCGCCGCGGGCGACGGCGGCAAGCTGGTGGGACAGCCGCTCGACCTCGGAGGCCACCGTGACCGGGGGCACGCTCTCGAGCACCTTGCGCATGGCCTTGGCCTGCTCGGGGTCCCAGCTGGGCTGCTGGGCGGCGGGCCTGGCCAGCGCCGCGTCCAGCCGGGCCCGCAGATCGGTCGGCAGCGGCGGCAGCGCCGGCAGCTGGTCGATCGGTACGTCAACGGTCCAGTTCACGCCGACCATCCTAACCGGCCGGACCTCGCCCTACGACCACCGCCGAAGGGGCCTACCTGCGCCGAAGCGACTCCGGCGGCCCGGCCTCAGTGCGGCGAAGCAGTTCCGGCGATGTCGTGTCCGGACGTCATGATGTGGTAGCGCCGGCGGTTGTGTTGTGCATCCACCAGCGCATCGTGGGTGTCGGGCGGCCGCGGCGGCATTCGCGGGCTGCCGTGGTCCTCCCACAGCTGCCGAAGCTCGCGGGTGAACCGCGGGATCTGCGGGGGCAGGCTGGTCATCGGACCCCACAGCTGACACAGCGCGACATGGTCATAGGCGCCCACCCAGGCCCAGAGCTCGATCGGCTCATCACCGTCGACGCCGAGGAAGTCCTCCAACCCCTCGCGGATCTCCCGACGCGAGCGCCACAGCCGGGACGCCGGCGAGGGCAGTTTGGGCAGCACGTTGGTGCGGACCCAGCGGCCGGCCGACTCCGGGTCGAACTCGGTGGAGATGGCGTAGAACTCTCGGCCGTCGTCGGCGACGACACCGATGGAGATCAGGTCGATGATGCGCCCGTTGTCGATGAACTCGGTGTCGTAGAAGTAGCGCACGCCGGTCCCCTATCCGCCCGCCGAGACCGGTGCCGGAGCGGCCGCCGGAGCACCGGGGGCCGGAGCGGCGTGCACCTCACGGTCGAGTTCGGCATTGACCTCGTTGTCGTCGGGGAACCGTGGCTCACCGGCGATGACGTGCTGTAACCACAGGTTGGCCTGTACGAAGGGCCGGCGCAGCACCCGCTCCCGTTCCATCGACCTGCGCATCTTGCGGGGCTTGTCCTGGTAATGCCAGCGGGCCCACGGCGCGTGCGGGCGGGCCAATCGGATGGCGCCGACGAACAGCAGCGGGGTGAAGAACATCCCCAGCAGGCCGGTCCACAACTTGCCCTTGAGCAGCACGACCACCGCCAGCGCCAGGTTGAGTGCGGCCAGACCGATGACGGCGATCCGGGCGGCCGTCGAATCGGCGTCGCGCCAGATGTCGACGTCGAAGAGCGCCAGCGGGTTGAACCCCATGACCAGCAGGCCGGCCACCGCCACCGCCACGAACACCGCGTCCACCGAGGTGCGGCCGTCTTCTGACCAGTAGACGTCCTGCAGGTGCAGGATCAGGGCGAACTCATCGAGGACCAGCGCCGCGCCGATCCCGAAAAAAACTGCCGCGACGGTGAATTCACGCACTCCGCCGTCGGTAGCCATGCTGATCATGGCGACCCCGGAGACCAACACCAGGATGACGCCGAACACGGCGTGATGGATGTGTGTTCCGCCCTTGCCGGAGATGTTGTGCGGTTGCCACCACTTGCGCGGACCGGTCCGGTTGGCGGTCGCCCGGATGTAGCGGGTGATGGTGCGGGTGACGAAGAAGGTCACGATGAACGCGATCAGGCACCACATCAGCGGTTGGCGTCCGGGCGCGACGACATCGAACCGGAGGTCCACACCCAGGAGGTGCACGGCTGATGGCACGGCAGGAAACTTACGCCTGCCCCCGTCCGGGAGCCTGCGCCGGATAGGCTGATGGGGAGATGAGCACGTTGCGCATCCCCGACTGGGGCAGTCTCCTCGGGCGGAGCCGATCGGGCCGTCCGCTGACGATCGTCTGGCGAATCACGCAGTTGCTCATCCTTCTCGCGCTCGGACACGCCTGCTGGCAGTTGTTCCACGACGTCCCCTACCGCATCGACGCCGACGTCTACCGGATGGGCGGGCAGGCCTGGCTGCAGGGCCGGCCGCTGTACGCCGACGGGGCGGTGTTCCACACCCAGGCCGGGATCGACCTGCCGTTCACCTATCCGCCACTGGCCGCCATCGCGTTCAGCCCGTTGGCCCTGGTGCCGTTGCAGGCGGCCGCCGTGGCCATCAACGCGGTCACGTCTGTGTTGCTTCTGGTGTCGATCTGGATCGTCCTGACGCGGATGGAGGTTGCGGAGCACTGGAACGTCGGCGGCCCCGCGTGGGTTCGGCGTGGCTGGCTGGCAGCAGGAGCGGTCGCCGTGGGGATGCGGTATCTGGAGCCCATCCAGGCCAACTTCTCCTTCGGCCAGATCAACGTCGTGCTGATGACCCTGGTGATCGCCGACTGCGTCCCGCGCCGGACACCGTGGCCGCGCGGGGTTCTGGTGGGGCTGGCGATCGCGCTGAAACTGACGCCCGCGGTGTTCCTGCTGTACTTCCTGCTACGCCGTGACATCAGGGCGGTCCTGGTGGCGATGGGGTCTTTCATGGCGGCCACTGCGCTCGGGTTCGCGCTGGCCTGGAAGGACTCCTGCGAGTACTGGATGGTCACCGTGCGTCACACCGACCGGATCGGCGACGCCACCCTCAACACCAACCAGAATGCGGCGGGCGCGCTCTCCCGGCTGGGCCTGGGCGAGGGCACCCACTTCGTGGTCTGGACCGCCGCGTGCTTCGCCGTTCTGGGGCTGACGGTCTGGGCCGCCCGCCGGGTTCTGGCGGCCGGCGAAACGACCCTGGCGCTGGTCTGCGTCGCCCTGTTCGGGCTGGTGGTCTCGCCCGTGTCCTGGTCGCACCACTGGGTGTGGGGGCTGCCCACGATCGTGGTGACAGCGGTCGTCGCCTATCGGCGCCGCGACGCCGCACTGGCGCTGGTCACCGTGGCCGGGGGTGCGCTGATGATGTGGCCGCCCCTGCTGCTGCTACCCGAGCACCATGAAGCCGACGCGTCGTGGTGGCGGCAATTGACCGGGATGTCCTACGTGTGGTGGGCGCTGGCGGTGCTCGCGGTCGCGGGCCTGAGGCTGGGCCCCGGCTCCGCTAACCCGCGGCGGTCTCCGGGATCCGCGCCGATGGCTGACCTGGTCCGCCCGGTTTGACCGACTGGCCACCCGGCACACCCGGCTTGAGGCTGGCCGCGTAGATGTCGACGTACTCCTGGCCGGAGAGCTTCATCAACTCGTACATGACCTCGTCGATCACGGCGCGTTCGATGAAACGGTTGCCGGCCATACCGTCGAACCGGGAGAAGTCCATCGGCTTGCCGAAGCGCACCTCCACCCGGCCGAACCGCCACATTCTGGATCCGGGCGGGTTGACGACGTCGGTTCCCACCATCGCCACCGGAATCACCGGGACCCCGGTCTCCAGCGCCAACCGGGCCAGGCCGCTCTTGCCTTTGTAGAGTCGGCCGTCCGGCGAACGGGTGCCCTCCGGGTACATGCCCATCAGCTTGCCGCTCTCGAGCAACCGCTGAGCGGTCTCCAGAGCGCTCTGTGCGGCATCTGCGCTCGTGCGGTCGATCGGCACCTGTCCGGCGGCGGTGTAGAACCACTTGGTCAACCGGCCTTTGAGCCCCTTACCGGTGAAGTATTCGGCCTTGGCCAGGAAGGTGATGCGACGGCGGACGACGAGCGGAAGGTAGAAGCTGTCGGCGACCGCGAGGTGGTTGCTGGCCAGGATCGCCGGTCCCGAGCGTGGAACGTATTCCAGCCCTTCGACTTTCGGGCGACCGAGAAACGCCAGCAAGGGGCCCATAAAGATGTACTTGAGCAACCAGTACCACATAGACCCTCCGTCGCATGCTCACGCGCGCGGGCGTGCACTTCTCGGTAACTCTACCCAGCCGGTGTGGGGCCGACCACACGACGAGCGTGTTCACGGACAATACTCAGGAGAGGCTACGGATCGGCGGTCACGGTGTCCGGCGCCGGTTCCACACCGGATGCGGAAGCCTCGCCGGTCGGTTCGACCACGATCGGGATGTGGTGGTAGCGCCCGTTCTGAGTGGTCGGGGGCGTGTCGTCGGCGGCCGGGACGGCCTCGTCGTCCACCGGCGGGGCCTCACCGGAACCGTCGGGATCGGCGACCATGGTGCGGATCACCGTCAGCCACGTCACGCTGTGCTCCGAGATCAGGCCCAACAGCGGGTGCTGCTCGCCGTTGACGAGGGCCGCCGCGGCGCAGACCGGGCACCACACCTGCTGGCAACGGCCCGGTCCACGCATCGCTTCTCCGGCGGCGGCGACAGCGGCCCGCACCGCGGGGTCCAAACGATCGAGGATGGATTGGGCGAGTTGCCGCAATTCGGGCCCGAAGTCGGGATGTGGTGAGGTCATGCTGGCCACACCTCCGGGTCTGGTCGGAATCGCACCGTCAGCTCACTGCCGCGAAGCGCGGCGTCCGCCACGATGCAGCGGCGCAGAACCGAGGCCAGCGTGACCCGGCGCCGCAGCGCACCGACGGTGATGATCAGGTCGTCGCCGGCGCGGCCCAGGCTGAGCGTGGTCGCGTCGAGCGGAGGCAACTCTAGCCGCATGCGGTAGACGGCATCCAGACCCGAGCCGGATTCCCGGTCGACGACCGGCCGAAGCGGCCCGGGTGGCGCCGATCCGCCGCGGCGGCGTGCGTCGTCGAGCAGCTGCCCCAGGGCCTTCGGACCGATCGGTTCGGCGGCGAGGTGGGGTGTCAGCACGAGTCGCAGGTCGCCGGCGCTGGCGGTGAGTTCGTCGAGCACCGACTGCTGCTCGGCGATGCGCGCCGCGTACCACTCGAAGGCCGGGTGGTCGGGCAGATTGCGGTACTCGTACGAATCATCTTGGAAGAGGACCTGATTGACGATCAACTCGTTGATCCGGATGCCCATGACGGCCAGCGCCGCGAGGGTGCGCGTAGCTTCGGCGGCGACGACCCGCTCCGGTGTGAGCACCAGGTGGGCGCCCGCCCGCTCGTCGGTCAGCAGGTGCGAGAGGTTCTCCACACCGGTGTGCAGAAGCTCGATCAGGGCCACCGTCGCGGCGGTGCGCGGGTCCTCGCCACCGGAGGAGAGCCGCCGGTGCCGCGGCCAACCGCGCTCGGCGTACACCGTGAACGCCGCGGGCAGGGTCAGCATCCGGAGCGCGTCGGCGGTCGAGGCGCAATCGACGACGACGAGGTCCCACCGGCCGGACTCGGCCAACTCGGCCACCCTGCGCAGCCCGAGCATCTCCTGTACTCCCGGGAGAGACGAAAGCTCCTCGGGAGCAATGTCTTTCAGGTCCGACGATGGGAAACTCGCGCCCAGCACCGGGGCTATCGCACGCCAGGCCGCCTCCAGAAGTGCCAAGGTGTCGAGGGCGAGGGCATCCAGGTGCCCGCCGCCGCCGTCCACGCCCCGTTCCTCGGTGAGGACGCGAAGCGGCTCCGCGCTGCCGCTGGGCGCTACCGCGACACCGAGCACCTCAGCCAGCGAGTGCGCCTGGTCGGTGGAGACCACCAGCACACGCTCGCCGGCCAGTGCGGCCGCCACCGCGGTCGCCGATGCCAGCGTCGACTTGCCGACACCACCCTTGCCCACGAAGAAACCGATACGGGCCGCCGGTGACGGGCTCGCGCCGGCGTCGTCGGTGTTGATATCCACTCAGCCCTCGACTCGCTTCTTGAGGTCCTTGAGCGCGGTCTCGGTCAGCCGACGCTCGGCCTTGCGCTTGAGCAGCCCGATCATCGGCACCAACAGGTCAACCGACAGCTCGTAGGTGACATCGGTGCCGGTGCCGTTCGGGGTGAGCCGGTAGGCGCCGTCGAGCGCCTTGAGCAGCGTGCTGGAGACCAGTGACCACCGCACGGACTGCCGGTCGGACGGCCAGTCGTATTCAAGAACCATGGTGTCGCGCAGCACCGCAGCCTCGAGCACCAGCCTGGCCACCCTCGGGTAGCCGTCGGTGTCGGTCTCCATCACCTCGGTCTCGGTGTACTCCGACACCCATTCCGGGTAGGAGGCGATATCGGCGATGACATCCATCACGATGCGGGGATCCGCATCGATGAAGATGGTTTGCGCCGTTCTGTCAGCCACTCTTACCGCTTTACCCATCGCTCCAGGGCTGTGATCTCCCCGTCACACCCGGTCACAAACCGTACCCTCCCGCAGCGGAGTTGACCCGCTATCAGACAGTGGGTGCCACACCCACCGGTCGCCCGGCTTCGAGGACGTTCTTGACCTCGAATGCCATCCGCTTGCCCGCTACCCGGCGCCGGTGGACCATCCCCGGCAGATCCATCTTCGCCAGTTCAGCAGGTTGTGCGCCGGTGGGCTCCGCATGCAGGAAATAGTGCAGCACCACACCGTCGAGGACGGGCTCCAGCCAGATCTCCATCGTGCCGGTGAGCGGACCGGCGACCGTCCAACGCACACCTTTGTCCGCCCGGTCCTCGACCACGTCGAGCATCAGGTCCGGAAACCAACGGCGCCAGCCGGCCCGGTCCCCCACCGCCCGGCCCACCGCCGCCGGGCTCGCGGCGACGAACGTCTCGTCGGCGACCTGAATGCTGCTCACGCTCAACAGCTTCACATATCGGCCCCGGCGGAGCCCGCCCCGGGCGAGTTAGAACCCCGCCCCGGGCGAGTTAGAACCCCGCCCCGGCCGGAAAGACGCGCAACAACTCGCCCAGCCGCGCGGTGTGGGAGTCCCAGTTCCAGTCCCGGCGGATCCAGTCGCGCCCGGCCTGCCCCATCCGCCGTGCCGCGACCGGGTCGGCCAGCAGGTCGCTGATGACCTCGACGATCTGGGCGTGCGAACGTCCGTCGACCACCCGGCCGGTCTCGCCGTCGCGCACGGTTTCGGGCGCGCCGCCGGAATCGCCGGCCACCACCGGTATCCCGGTGGCAGATGCCTCCAGGAACACGATTCCCAGGCCTTCGACGTCCAGACCGCCGCCGCGGGTGCGGCAGGGCATCGCGAACACATCGGCCATCGCGTAGTGGCCCGGCAGTTCGGCGCCCGGGACCCCGCCGGTGAACACCACGTCGGAGTCGACACCGGCCTCGGCGGCCAGTCGGTGCAGGGTGTCGGCGTAGGGTCCGCCGCCGACGATCACCAGCGCCGCCCCGTCCACCCGGCGACGGATGTCCGGCCACGCCTTGATGAGCATGTCCTGGCCCTTGCGGGGCACCAACCTGGAGATGCAGACCACCACGGGTCGCTGCCCGAGTCGGTAGCGGGCGCGCAGTTCGGCGCGAGACACCGAATCCGGTTCGAAGCGGTCGATGTCGACGCCGGGGGGCAGGTGCTCCAGCCGGGCCCGCGGCCCGAATGCCGAAGCGAACCGGCCCCGGGTGTAGCGGCTGATGTAGGTGATGACGTCGGTGCCGTTGCCGATGCGACGCAGGGCCGCCCGCGCGCCGGGCAGCATCGACCAGCCCACCTCGTGGCCGTGGGTGCAGGCCAGCACCCGCTGAGCGCCGGCGTCGCGGGCCCGGGGGGCCAGCAGCGCCAGCGGGGCGGCCGCGCCGAACCACACTGTCTCGATGTCGTGCTCGCGGATCAGCGCGCGCATCCGGCGGTCCACCCCGGGCTCGGGAAGCATGAGGGTGCCGGGATGACGCACCACCGGGAACGGCGCCGCCCGGTCGTAATCCTCCGCGCCTTTCCAGGCCGGGGCGTACACGACGAGCTGGTGCTCGCCCGCCGCCGCCAGCCGCGTGGCGAATTGCTCCAGATAGGACTGGATGCCGCCGCGGCGCGGCGGGAAGTCATTGGTCACCAGCAGGATCCGGGTCATCGCCCCTAGAGGTTATCGGCGCGGTGCTACCTGTTCAGCCATACCGCCCACCTTGCCTGCACATCGCTGAGGTCGGTGTCGAGGGCCCGGCGCACGGCGGTAGCGAGGTCACCGTGGCCGGCACCGCAGGCGCTGACGTAGAGACGGCGCAGACCGTCGACGCCGTAGGTGTCGGCGATGAAGCGGGCGAACCACCACGCCCGGTCATAGCCGGCGGACCGGCCGGATCCGTCCAGATCGGCATCGCTGGGCAACGCGACCGTTGCCCCGGCACCGGGCGGCAACGGGGCCGATGGCCTGGCGACGAAGTCGGCGACACCCTCGGTGATCCAGCGCGGCGCGTCCATCGCGGTGTCGGCGCGGGCGGCGAAGTGAAAAAGCTCATGGGCCAACACAATTCGCAACGCGGAATCCGACATGGCGGACGCCCCGGGTGCGAGCACGATGCGCTGCCCGGAGGCCTGCCGCCGCGCGACGTCCACGTCATCGGCCACCGAGACCGCGGCGATGTCGGTCCATCGCCGCCGCGGATCGAGGTTGGCCTGACCCACGAATTCGGCGTCGCTGCCGGCGGCCACGACGGGGATCTCGCGCGGCCAGTCGGCACCCCAGAACCGTTCGACCGCGGCGACGGAATCATCGAGATCGGCGCGGACGCGGACCAGCAACGCATCGGTGCGGGCACCGCCGAGGCTGATCGCCCGCATGTCCCTGCCGACGCCGACGGCCGCCGATTCGGACGACGACGGCGATGCCGGCGGACGGTGATCGGGCAGGCCGGCGAGGAAAACCGCAGCTGCCACCGATTCGGCGACGAGTCCCGCCGCCAGAAGTGCGCGGGCGCGAACCGGGATCAGTACCGGCGGACGTTGTAGATCGGGGCGTTGTTCACCGACTCGACCGCCACCGGCACGCCGTAGGTGGAGGCGTGGACCATCATCCCGTCGCCGATGTAGAGACCGACGTGCGAGGCGTCGGAGTAGTAGGTGACGACATCGCCGGGTTGCATCTGGTCCAGCGACACCGGTTGGCCGCCGCCCGACTGCATCTGGCTGGAGTGCGGCAAAAAGACACCGGCCTGCTGGAATGACCACATCACCAGACCGGAGCAGTCGAAGGCACCCGGACCTGAGCCACCCCACACGTAGGGATCGCCCAGCCGGGTCAATGCAGCCTGGACGGCTGCCGCACCTGCGCCGCTGCCGCCGCCACCACCGCCCGGGATGGGCAGAGCGGCGAGGGCGGCGATGTCGGAGCCAGGGGCAGCGGCCGGGGCGGGCATGACCGACGGCGGCAGACCGGCCGGCCGGGCCAGCGCAGCCTGCTGCGCAGCCGTGAGCATGGCGTAACGGGCCTTGACCGAGCTGATCTGGACCTGCAGTTCGGATTGCTTGCGCTGCAGGTCGGCTCGGACGGCGGCGGCTTCGTCGGCGGCCGACTGGGCCTCGGCCGCGGACTTGGCCGACGCGGCCTCAACGATCGTCGCCTGCTGGTTGGCGGCCCGGAAGTTCTGCATCTGCTCGGACATCTGGGTGGCCATCACCCGTTGGACGGCCATCTTGTCGATCAGATTCTGCGGCGACGACACGGTCAGGATCGCGGTGAGACCGTCGGTTCGGCCACCCATGTAGACCGACGCAGCTAACTTGTCGACCGCTCCCTGGTAGGTCTCCAGTTGCGACTTGGCAGCCGCCAGTGTCGCGATGTCGCTGGCGTGTTTCCGGTCCGCCTCGGCCTGGATCTCGACCTTCTTGTCCAGATCGATCTGGGCCGAATGCATGGACTCGGTGAGTTGCTCGGCCTGCCGGGAAAGCTCGTTGAGCTTGGCCAGTGCGTCCTCGGCGGGATCAGCGAAAGCGGCGGTGCTCCAGATGCCGGTGACAGCCGTCACACCGGCGATTACCCCTACCAACGGCTTCCGGACAACGAAGTTCGTCAGTAACGTGCGGTCAAATTTCAAGACTTCGAATCCTTTGACTGCGTCGACTCAACCCGTCGATCTGCTTGCAACTGTGGTCTTAGGTCTCGGCTAGGTTACGAAACGGCAACGGCTTTGTCCAACGAAGACGCTAAGAACTTGCGTCACACCAGCCACACCGGCCCCAGATCCGGGCGCGCTTCCCTTCCTAGCTTGCCAATCCCGAATCGCCGTCCCGGCGGATCGGGACCAGCCGCAACCGGGGCGCCATACCGGCCTCGGCGAGCACCTCCAGCGCAGCACGCTCGTCCTGCAGCAAAGTGTCCGGTACGCCCAGAAGCACGCTGACCACGCAATCGCGGCAACCCGGCCCTCGCACCGCGCACTCGTCGCAGTCGATGACCACCGGCTCATCCGGCTGCGGTGTGCGGTCTCCCATGTCGGTCTCCTCCGAGGTGGCAATGCGTCGGGTACTGCGGCTTGTCGCACGGTATGACGACCCCCCGACAAAATTTAATTTCCGGCAGCGCCGACCTCGGCTGTCGGTATGAGCGTTTACCGTCCGTTTCCGTGCCCGGTTCCCGGACAGATCCGCAACTCAGTTTCGCCAGCCTGCTCGCCGGTACGGGTGAGGAGCTGCAGTTCGGCGCGGCCGAGGTGCCGCTGCGGCAGACCACTTTCGTCGTCGTCGATCTCGAAACCACCGGCGGACGGGCCAAGGAGACTGCCGACGGGTCCTTCGACGCGATCACCGAGATCGGCGCCGTCAAGGTGCGCGGCGGTGAGGTCATCGGCGAGTTCGCCACCCTGGTCGACCCCGGACGGACCATCCCGCCCCAGATCGTCGAGCTCACCGGAATCACCACCGCCATGGTCCGTGACGCACCGAGGATCGAAGCGGTGCTGCCGATGTTCCTGGAATTCGCGCGCGGGGCGGTACTGGTGGCGCACAACGCCGGTTTCGACGTGGGATTCCTGCGCGCGGCGGCACAGCGGTGCGGTATCGATTGGCCGAGGCCGCCGGTGCTGTGCACGGTCCGACTGGCTCGACGGGTGCTCAGCCGCGACGAGGCTCCCAGCGTCCGGCTCTCCTCGCTGGCCCGGCTGGTCGGGGCCGCCACGCAGCCCACCCACCGCGCCCTGGACGATGCCCGCGCCACCGTCGACGTGCTGCACGCGCTCATTGAGCGGGTGGGCAATCAGGGGATCACCACCTACGGCGACCTGCGGACCTATCTGCCCGGTGTGAGCACGGCGCAGCGCAGCAAGCGGGTGCTGGCCCAGAAGCTGCCGCGCCGGCCGGGGGTGTATCTCTTCCGCGGGCCCGGGGGCGAAGTCCTCTACATCGGGACCGCCGGCGATCTGCGCAGACGGGTCGGCCAGTACTTCACCGGCGCCGATCCACGGGGCCGCATGAAGGAGATGGTGGCCCTGGCAACCGTCGTCGACCACATCGAGTGCGCACACGCGCTGGAGGCCGGCGTGCGGGAACTGCGTCTGCTGGCCGCCCACGCGCCGCCCTACAACCGGCGGTCGCGCTTTCCGCACCGGTGGTGGTGGGTGGTGCTGACCGATGAGCCTTTCCCCCGGTTGTCGGCGGTCCGGGAGCCACGTCAGGATCGCGCCGTCGGCCCGTTCCGCTCCCGGGCGGACGCCGTCGACACCGCCGGGCTCATCGCACGATTCACCGGGGTGCGAACCTGCACCGGCCGGATCGGCCTGCGGGGGGTACACGGGCCGGCCTGTCCGCCACGGGAGGTGTCTCCGTGCCCGGCGGAATCCGGGCTGACCGCGCCGGACTATGCGCCGGCACCGCAGCGGGCCGCCGCGGTGATCGACGGCATGGACAACACAGCGCTGACGGCGGCGGTCCAGCGGATCGGCGAGCTCGCCGGGCGCACGCACTACGAAAGCGCCGCGCGGCTCAGGGATCTCACCGCGTCTGCGGTGGAGATGCTGTGGCGCGGGCAACGGCTACGGGCGCTGGCTGCGGTCTCCGAACTCGTGGCGGCCGCGCCCGACGGGGAGGGCGGCTGGCAGGTGACCGTCGTGCGACAGGGCCAGCTGGCCGCCGCCGGATGCGCGCGGCGCGGCGTTCCGCCGATGCCGGTGGTCGAGGCACTGCGCAGCGGCGCCCAGGTGGTGCTGCCGCAACCGGCGCCGCTGGGCGGCGCGCTGGTCGAGGAGACCTCGCTGATCACCCGCTGGCTCAGCCAGCCCGGCGTCCGGATCGTTTGCGCCACAGAGGGTTTCGCATCTCCACGGCACTCCGCCGGCCCGTGGCTCGACTGGGCCGCGACGGCACGCTCGGCGCAGTACGCTGCGTCAGAGTTGTTGGGTGAACGCAATCCACCGATCGAGCAGGCGCTGCGCCGCACCGGAGTCGATGGCGGCGGCGGCCCGGGCCAGTCCCTCCTCCCAGGACGGAAGCCATTCGGCATGGCTGGATAGCCCGGCATGGGCGACCATCGCCCCGGCCGCGTTCAGCACCACCGCGTCGCGCACCGCGCCGGTCGCGCCGGCGAGCACGGTGCGGGCCTCGGCGGCGTTGAACTCGGCGTCACCGCCCACCAGTTCGGAGATCTGCGCTCTCGGGAACCCGAAGCCCAGCGGGTCGAAGGTGAGCGTGTCGACGGTGCCGGCCTGCACGCGCCAGATGGTGCTGGTCGTGGTCGTCGTGAGTTCGTCGAGCCCGTCATCTCCGTGCACCACCAGAACGCTGGCGCGTCGGGCTGCGAACACGCCGGCCATCACCTCGGCGAGGTCACCGAACGCACAGCCGATCAATCCGGCCCGCGGACCAGCCGGATTGGTGAGCGGTCCCAGCAGGTTGAACACCGTCGGCACGCCGATCTCCCGGCGCGGCGGGCCGGCATATCTGTAGGACGGGTGGAACACCGGCGCGAAGCAGAACCCGATCCCCACCTCGGCGACGCAACGCGCCACCTCGTCGGGCCCCAGATCGATGCGCACCCCGAGTGCTTCGAGCATGTCGGCGCCGCCGCTTTTCGACGATGCCGCCCGGTTGCCGTGCTTGACCACAGGCAACCCGGCCGCGGCCACCACGATCGCGGCCATCGTGGAGATGTTCACCGTGTTGGACCCGTCACCCCCGGTGCCGACGATGTCGACGGTGTCCGTGCCGATGACATCGGTGGGAACCCGTCGCGCGTAGGCGAGCATGGTGTCGGCCAACTCCCGGACCTCGGCCGCGGACGGACGCTTCATCTTCATCGACACGCCGAAGGCCGCGATCTGAGCCGGAGTGGCCGCCCCGGCCATGATCTGGTCCATCGCCCAGGCCGCCTCCCCCGCGGGCAACTCCGATCCGGTCGTCAAACGGCCCAGGACCTGCGGCCATGATGAATCGAGGGGTGCTGACGACGGCGATGTCACCGCTCGATCGTGCCATGGGGGCGACCTGCCGCCAAAGGATTTCCGGGCCGCCGCGGCGCCCGGCGAAAAACTAGTTATGACTAATTCCGGCCCTGGGTGTACCTGGCCAACTACAAAGCGTCATACTTCTCTCTGTGACGAGCGCTGTAGGCACCTCCGGAACTGCGATAACGTCCCGCGTGCATTCGCTGAACCGACCGAATATGGTCAGTGTCGGCACTATCGTGTGGCTATCCAGTGAGCTGATGTTCTTTGCTGGGCTGTTCGCGATGTACTTCACCGCGAGGTCCCAGTCCGGCGGCAGTTGGCCGCCGCCGCCCACCGAACTGAACCTCTACCAAGCGGTTCCGGTGACGCTGGTGCTGATCGCATCGTCGTTCACCTGCCAGATGGGCGTGTTCGCCGCCGAGCGTGGCGACGTCTTCGGCCTTCGCCGGTGGTACAGCCTGACCTTCCTGATGGGCCTCTTCTTCGTCCTCGGGCAGGCCTACGAGTACTTCCACCTGGTCACCCACGGCACCACCATCGCCAGCAGCGCTTACGGCAGCGTCTTCTACCTGGCCACCGGCTTCCACGGCCTCCACGTCGTCGGTGGTCTGATCGCTTTCGTGCTGCTGCTTCTGCGCACCAGGATGAGCAAGTTCACCCCCGCCCAGGCGACCGCTGCGATCGTCGTGTCCTACTACTGGCACTTCGTCGACATCGTCTGGATCGCCCTGTTCGCGACGATCTACTTCATCCGTTGATGAGAAGGGGTTCGATGCTCAACGGTTCGGTGTTCAGGAAGGGGTCCGGCATGAGCGACAAGTCGCGCCGGCGTCTGCATCGCCGGTTGACCGGTGCGGTTCTGCTGCTGTTCGGTTTGGCGCTGGCCGGAGTTCTGGCCGCCACGCTGACCCCCAAGCCGCAGGTGGCCCAGGCCGACCAGTCACAGTCTGCGCTGCTGCGCACCGGCGAGCAGCTCTACGAGACAGCCTGCATCAGCTGCCACGGCGCGAACCTGCAGGGCGTGAACGGCCGCGGCCCCAGCCTGGTCGGCGTCGGGGAGGCGGCAGTCTTCTTCCAGGTCAACACCGGCCGGATGCCCGCCGTGCGCGGCGAGGCACAGGCGCCTCGGAAGGCTCCCACCTTCGACGAGGCTCAGATCGACGCCATGGGCGCCTATGTGCAGAGCATCGGCGGCGGGCCGCTGATCCCCCGGGATGCCAACGGCCAGATCGCCGACCACTCGCTGATCGGCAACGACGTTGCTCGCGGTGGCGATCTCTACCGGCTCAACTGCGCGTCTTGCCACAACTTCACCGGCCGCGGCGGCGCGCTGTCGTCGGGCAAGTACGCCCCCGGGCTTGATCCGGCCACCCCGGCCCAGATCTACACCGCCATGCTCACCGGCCCGCAGAACATGCCGAAGTTCTCCGACCGCCAACTCTCGCCGGAGGAGAAGAGGGACATCATCGCCTACGTCCGCTCGTCGTCGCAGACGATGAACCCGGGCGGCTACGGCCTCGGCGGCTTCGGCCCCGTGCCGGAGGGCGCGGCAATCTTCATCGTCGGAATGGCGGTCGCCATCGCGATCGCGATGTGGATCGGGGCACGGGCATGAGTCAGTACGAGCACGAACACGGCGACGACCTCGCCGCTGACACCACGCGCGGCGAGGACCTCGCCGCTGACACCACGCGCGGCGACGACCTCGCCGCGATGTCCAACGAGGAACTCACCGCACTCGGCGCCCGGCTGGACGGCGTCGACACGGTCCTCAAGGAAGAGCGCTGGCCGGTCGCCGGCACCCGGGCTGAGAAGCGCTCCGAGCGCCTGGTCGCCCTGTGGCTGCTGGTCGGCGGCCTGAGCGGCCTTGCTCTGCTGCTGGTATTCCTGTTCTGGCCGTGGCAGTACAAGCCCTACGGCGTCAAGGGCAACCTGCTCTACTCCTGGGCCACCCCGATGTACGGCATCACGTTCGGCCTGTCGATTCTGGCCATCGGCATCGGCGCCGTGCTCTACCAGAAGCGGTTCATCCCCGAGGAGATCTCGATCCAGGATCGCCACGACGGGCCGTCCTCGGAGTTGGAGCGCAAGGCCACGGCCGCCACTCTGGTCAACGCCTTCGAGACCTCGACGATCAAGCGGCGCAAGCTGATCTGGACCTCGATGGGAATCGGTGTCGGCGCGTTCGGGCTGGGAGCGGGCGTGGCCTTCATCGGCGGCCTGATCAAGAACCCGTGGAAGCCCGTCGTACCCACCGCGGACGGCCTCAAGGCGGTGCTGTGGACGTCTGACTGGACCCCCCGGTACAACGGCGAGACCATCTTCCTCGGCCGCGCCACCGGTCGCCCCGGCGAGTCCCCGTTCGTCAAGATCCGTCCCGAGGACCTCGATGCCGGCGGCATGGAGACCGTGTTCCCCTGGCGGGAGTCCGACGGCGACGGCACCACGGTGGAGTCCGCCGAGAAGCTGTTGCACGTCTCGATGGGTGTGCGGAACCCCGTCATGCTGATCCGTATCAAGCCGGTCGATATGCCGCGGGTGGTCAAGCGCCAGGGCCAGGAGAGCTTCAACTTCGGTGAGTTGTTCGCCTACACCAAGGTGTGCTCGCACCTGGGCTGCCCGTCCTCGCTGTACGAGCAGCAGACCTACCGCATCCTCTGCCCGTGCCACCAGTCGCAGTTCGATGCGCTGCACTTCGCACGGCCCATTTTCGGACCGGCTGCGCGGGCCCTCGCGCAGCTGCCCATCACTATCAACAAAGATGGTTATCTGGTCGCCAACGGCGACTTCATCGAACCCGTCGGACCGGCATTCTGGGAGCGCAGATCATGAGCATGAGCGTCGCGGACCGCATCGATATGGCTGCCGACAACATCGACTCGCGGTACCACCCGTCGGCCGCGCTTCGACGGCAGCTGAACAAGGTCTTCCCCACCCACTGGTCGTTCCTGCTGGGCGAGATCGCGCTGTACAGCTTCATCATCCTGCTGCTGACCGGCGTGTACCTCACTCTGTTCTTCGATCCGTCGATGGCGGAGGTCACCTACGAAGGCGTCTATCAGCCGCTGCGCGGCATTCAGATGTCGAAGGCCTATGAGACGGCACTGAACATCAGCTTCGAGGTTCGCGGCGGATTGTTCGTCCGGCAGGTTCACCACTGGGCGGCGCTGCTGTTCGCGGCCTCGATCATGGTGCACATGGCCCGGGTGTTCTTCACCGGCGCGTTCCGCCGGCCCCGCGAGGCCAACTGGGTGATCGGCGTCCTGCTGTTCATCCTGGCGATGTTCGAGGGCTTCTTCGGCTACTCGCTGCCCGACGACCTGCTCTCGGGCACCGGCGTCCGCGCCGCACTGTCTTCGATCACCCTGGGCCTTCCGCTGGTCGGCACCTGGATGCACTGGGCGATCTTCGGCGGCGACTTTCCCGGCAACATCATCATCCCGCGGCTGTACGCCGTGCACATCCTGATCTTCCCGGGAATCATGCTGGCCCTCATCGGCGTTCACCTGGCGCTGGTGTGGTTCCAGAAGCACACCCAGTTCCCCGGCCCCGGCCGTACCGAGACCAACGTGGTCGGCGTTCGCGTCATGCCGGTGTTCGCGGTGAAGTCCGGCGCGTTCTTCGCGATGATCGTCGGCGTCCTCGGCCTGATGGGCGGTCTTCTCCAGATCAACCCGATCTGGCAGATCGGCCCCTACAAGCCCTCGCAGGTGTCTGCCGGCTCGCAGCCTGACTTCTACATGCTCTGGACAGACGGCCTGATCCGCCTGTTCCCGGCCTGGGAGATTTACATCGGCAACCACACCATCCCGGCTGCCGTCTGGGTGGCGGTGATCATGGGCCTGGTGTTCCTGGTGCTGATGATCTACCCGTGGCTGGAGAAGCGGTTCACCGGCGACGATGCCCACCACAACCTGTTGCAGCGTCCGCGCGACGTCCCGGTCCGGACCGGGATCGGTGCGATGGCGATCGCGTTCTACGCCGTGCTGACCTTGAGCGCGTGTAACGACATCATCGCCTACCAATTCCACATCTCGCTGAACGCGACCACGTGGATCGGCCGTATCGGAATGCTGGTCATTCCGCCGCTGGCGTTCTTCTTCGCCTACCGGTGGGCCGTCGGCCTGCAGCGCAGCGACCGCGACGTGCTCGAGCACGGTATCGAGACCGGCATCATCAAGCGGCTGCCGCATGGTGCCTATGTCGAAATTCACCAGCCACTGGGCCCGGTCGACGATCATGGCCACCCGATTGCGCTGGAGTACGAGGGCGCATCATTGCCCAAGCGGATGAACAAGCTGGGACTGGGCGGCAAGCCCGGGCGTGGCAGCTTCCTGACCGCCGATCCGGCCGCCGAGGATGCCGCGCTGAACGAGGCGTCCCACGCCTCCGAACAGCGGGCACTCACGGCGCTGGCCGAATACCAGTATCAGGAATACAGCGGGAATGGCGACGGTCACCACCACTAGAGCCCCCACCGCTCCGATCGAAGAAGGACCCCAGCCCGTCGGGCTGGGGTCCTTCTTCGATCGATATGGGTGGTATGACGCTGCCGTGGGGATTGCGGGTTGTCCCCGACCGGAAGGCGATGCCCGCCGCAGATGCCACAACCGAAGCGCGACACTGCGCACGGCCGAACGCCGGCGGCGGCGGGCCTCCAGCCGGGGCGGTGATCCTCCTCGGTGATCCTCGCCTACGCCCGCGCTTGCTCCGCGACTTCGGAGACCATGCGCTGGTGGAAGACCAGGACGGCCGGCATCGCCATGGTGATGACTCCCGCCAGACCCAGCGCCACCCAGGCGCCGGTATCGCTGGCGACGGCCAGCAGGTAGGTGGCGGCCGCTACCGCGGTCAATGCCAGACCCAGGGCCGACAGCAGGGACACCGTTCCCCGCAACCAGATCCGATCCAGTGCCCCGGCAGGGATCACCGGCGCCGAAGAATCCGCTTCGGCGTGGTGCTGGGCGGACGGGTCCACCCCGAACACCCTGACCTTCTCCGTCGGTGCTTCCAGGGGCTGCACCGGACCCCGTAGCTCTGCCGGCGATGCGGCCCCGGACTCACCGGGTTCGGCCTGTGCGTTGCGGCGGGCCCGCAGCAGCAGTGGGATGGCTCCGAGGAGAATCACCGCCGAGACGGCGATGATGCTGTAGAGCAGCCACGAGGACTGCCGTTCCCCACCGCTGGGATGGCCGCTGGCCAGGCGGACCAGCGCAACGGTGGCCGCGGCGCTGACGGCCAGCAGGACCAGCCAGATCGCCCCACAGACGCCGACAAGGATCCGATCGACCGTTTCCGGAGACCGATCCATGGGCATTACCTCGTTCTCCGCAGCTGATTCGGAGGTCATCAGCAGCTCGTCTGTGCGGCGTTGTTCTGGTTCGATGACAGCACCGTCCCGTCGCTCGTAGTGATGGAGCAGTTCAACCTGCTGACCAGGAACAGGCTGGACGCCTGCACCGAGCCGACATCCGACTGTGAGATCGGAGTGACCGTCAGCGACCACGGAATATAGACGTTGCGCTGAGTACGACGGCGGCCCGACGCGTCGACATACGTCACTGTGATGATGTCACCAGGAGCCTTGGTCCCGGTGACGGTGTACGTCACCTGCCGTGGGCCCGACTGGGTGGTCGTGACCGGCGGCGGCGGAGGCGGGGGTGGCGCCGCGGTAGTCGGCTCGGGAGGTGGCGGCTCGGGGGCTACCGGTGGCGGTGGCGGCGGCTCCGGCGTCACGGTCACGGTCTCGGTCTCCGGCGGGGGTGGCGGCGCGGGCGGCTCGGACGGAGGGGGCTCGCTCGGCGGTGGAGGTGGCGGCGGCGTGGTGGTGATCTCGTCCTGAACCGGCGGGGGTTTGACCGTCGTGGTCGTCGGCGTGGCGAGGTTCTTGGTGTCGCCACTGGTCACCAGCAGCGAGACCGAGACCACCAGGGCGATGGCAGCGAGGATCGCGGTGACACCCACGACCCAGGGCCATCTCGGCGGAGGCAGTTCGCTGTCCACGTCGACCGGTACCAGTTCGGCGCGGCCGTAATGGCGCTCGTAGCTGTCGTAGTCGTAGCTTTCGATGTCCGCGGGAACGTAGGGCGCGATGGAGAACTGCTCTGACTCCGGCGCGGAATAGGCACGGGAAAAGCCGGTGTCGGTCAGTTCCTCCCGGTCGTCGCCGACCGGACGGTCCGACGGGTCGTATCCCGGCGGATTTGGCCCACTCATCTGTGCCTATCCTCTTTCGACTGCGTGTCCCGCGGCGCCCGTGCCCTTGACAGCGGCTGCCTTGACCCAGGCCGAAACACTACCGAACGGGGTACCCCCCGGTAGGGCAAGGACACTGCCGACAGTCCGAACTCACGCCGGACCGAGGACGGAAATCAGTGCTTCTCGGGACCGATGTAGTACTCGAAGACGAATCCCGAGACCGCGGCCAGCACGCAGACGATACCCAAGACGATCATCCACGGCAGCCACAGAGCCGTACCCACGGCAGCTGTGGAGAAGGCCAGCGCGATCAGGATGGGCCACCAGCTGTGCGGGGAGAAGAAACCCAGTTCCCCGGCTCCGTCGGCGATATCGGCGTCCTCGTAGTCCTCCGGACGGGTGTCGAGGCGACGCGCCACGAACCGGAAGAACGTCCCGATGATCAGCGACAGGCCGGCAGTCAGGACCAGTGCGGTGGTCCCTGCCCACTCCAGCCCACCGTGCGCGAACATCGCGGTGAGCACGCCGTAGACGACCGCGGCAAGCACGAAGAACCCGGTCAGGATCTCGAACAGCCTGGCTTCGATACGCATGTCGGACTCTTTCCTACTTGCTCGCCTGCGCGGCCATCTGCTGCTTGGGGATCACCTGTTCGCCACGGCGGGTGTCGAACGGTTTGGTGCTGGTCGCCAGCGGCGCCTGGTTGATCACCTTCAGGGCTTCGGCGTTGTTCTTGCCGGCGATCCGGGCCTGCAGGTAGGTCTTGAAGTCCTCGGCCGACACCACACGGATCTCGAAGTTCATCATCGAGTGGTAAGTGCCGCACATCTCGGCGCACCGCCCGACGAAAGCGCCGGTCTCGGTGATCTTCTCAACCTGCCACGTGTTCTCCGAGTGGTTGGCCTCCGGATTCGGGAACGCGTCACGTTTGAACAGGAAGTCCGGGACCCAGAACGAGTGGATGACGTCGGCGGAGGCTTCCTGGAACTCGATGCGCTTTCCGACCGGGAGCACCAGGACGGGGATCTCGTCGCTGGTACCGACGGTCTCCACCTTGTCGAAGTTCAGGTAAGAGCGGTCCTCGGGGTTCATGCCGCGGATCGCGCCGACCGCTTCCTCGCCGTGGGCGTCGGTGCCCTCGGGCTTGGAGATCATCGCGGCCTTGCGGGCCGGATCGGCACCGTCGTAGTTGAACGAGCCGTCTTTGAACGCAATCTTCTGGTAGCCGAATTTCCAGTTCCACTGGAACGCCGTGACGTCGACGACGACCTCTGGGTTGGGGTCCTTGTGCAGCACCTTCTGCTGGGTGACCACCGTGAAGTAGAACAGCACCGAGATGATGACGAACGGGACGACGGTCAGCACCAGTTCCAGCGGCATGTTGTAACCGAACTGGCGGGGCAACTCGGTATCGCCCTTCTTCCGCCGGAAGAAGGCGGCACACCAGAACATCAGCGCCCAGACGATCACGCCGATGATCAACGCGGCAATGACGGAACTGAGCCACAGTTTGTGCATGGAGTGCGCTTCCGGGGTGATGCCCCGAGGCCAGCCGAGGGCCAACCCGTCCTGCCAGCTGCAACCACTCAGGGTCAGCGCGAGTGCGGCGAAGGTGGTGGCCAGCGCGGCCATCCTCCGCCGGCTGGAACGGGCCGTGATACGGCCGAGCCCGCGTGGTGTCACTGTGGCGCCTCCTGTGTCACAAGCTGGGCCGATGGCGCCGAGAACCCGCACTCGAACGCACATCGCCACTCGAATACTACGCAGCGTAGACCACCAATCAACAGCAGGCCTCCACACCGGGCGATTCACCCCGGACACCGGTTCGGACGTCGTCGGGCGTTCGGGCATACTTGGCCGGATGTGCGGACTGCTTGCCCTGGTAGGACACGCGGCCGGCGCCATCACCGATGAGACCGTCGACGCCGTGGCGGGCGCGTCGCATCTCATGCGCCACCGAGGCCCCGACGAGCCTGGAACCTGGGCCGATGATCAGGTTGTTCTGGGCTTCAACCGCCTCTCGATCATCGATATCGCCCACTCCCACCAGCCGCTGCGCTGGGGGCCGCCGGAACAGCCGGACCGCTATGTCCTGGTGTTCAACGGGGAGATCTACAACTACCTCGAACTGCGCGAGGTGTTGCGGACCGAATTCGGTGCCCGGTTCGCCACCGACGGTGACGGCGAGGCGATCGTCGCCGCCTACCACTACTGGGGCACCGAAGCGCTGCCCCGACTCCGTGGGATGTTCGCGTTCGCGCTGTGGGACACCGTCAAGCGCGAACTGTTCTGCGCGCGGGATCCGTTCGGAATCAAACCGCTGTTCATGGCGACCGGCCCCGGTGGCACCGCGGTGGGCAGTGAGAAGAAGTGCCTGCTGGGACTCGCCGACATCCTGGGCTTTGATACCGATATCGATCTTCGGGCACTGCAGCACTACACCGTGCTGCAGTACGTGCCCGAACCGGAGACGCTGCACCGAGGCGTGCGCCGACTCGAGTCCGGTTGCTACGCGGTGATCCGCCCCGGCGATCCCCCGGCGGTCACCCGGTACTTCCGCCCGCGGTTTTCCGCCGTGCCGTTCCTCCCAGGTTCCGAGCAAGCCCGCTACGACGAGATCACCGCGGTTCTCGAGGATTCGGTGGCCAAGCACATGCGCGCCGACGTCACCGTCGGGGCGTTCCTGTCCGGCGGGATCGACTCCACGGCCATCGCCGCGCTGGCCATCCGGCACAACCCGCGGCTGATCACGTTCACCACCGGATTCGAGCGGGAAGGTTTCTCGGAGGTCGACGTGGCGGTCGCCTCCGCCGAGGCCATCGGGGCACGTCACATCGCCAAGGTCGTCAGCCAGTCGGAGTTCGTCGCCGCGCTGCCCGAGATCGTCTGGTACCTCGACGAACCGGTGGCCGATCCGGCCCTGGTACCACTGTTCTTCATCGCCCGCGAGGCCCGCAAACACGTCAAGGTGGTGCTGTCCGGAGAGGGCGCAGACGAGCTCTTCGGTGGTTACACGATCTATCGGGAACCTCTGTCGCTCAAGGCTTTCGACTATCTGCCGCGGGGTATGCGCAAGTCGCTCGGCAAAGCCTCCAAGCCACTGCCGGAAGGGATGCGGGGCAAGAGCCTGCTGCACCGCGGATCACTGACACTCGAGGAGCGCTATTACGGCAACGCCCGCAGTTTCTCCGACGAGCAACTGCGTGCCGTGCTGCCCGACTTCAACCCGGGGTGGACCCACACCGACGTCACCGCCGGGGTGTACGCACAGTCGCTGAACTGGGATCCGGTTGCGCGCATGCAGCACATCGACCTGTTCACCTGGCTGCGCGGAGACATACTGGTCAAGGCCGACAAGATGACGATGGCCAACTCGCTGGAACTACGGGTTCCCTTCCTGGATCCCGAGGTCTTCGCGGTCGCCTCCCGGCTGCCCTACGACCAGAAGATCACCCGCACCACCACCAAGTACGCGCTGCGCCGGGCACTCGAGCCGATCGTGCCCGCGCACGTGCTCAACCGTGCCAAACTCGGCTTCCCGGTGCCGATCCGGCACTGGCTGCGATCCGGCGAACTGATGGACTGGGCCTATCGCACGATCGACGCGTCGGCGGCCGGTCATCTCGTGGACCTCCCGGCGGTGCGCACCATGCTCGACGAACACCGCGCCGGCGAGGGTGATCACAGCCGCCGATTGTGGACGGTGCTGATCTTCCTGCTGTGGTACGCGATCTTCGTCGAGGGCAGTGTGGTGCCGCAGATCAGCGAACCGCACTACCCGGTGCAGCTCTAGCTGAGCGCTGCGGCGATCTCGGCGGCGGCGTCCGGCCCGTAGGCGTCGGCGAGGCGTTCCCTGGCGATGCCCAGGTCCCACGTCCAGTTCTGCGTGCCAGTGGTTTCGAGCACCAGAACCGCGACCAGCGAGCCGAGTTGCGCCGAGCGCTCCAGATCCAGGCCGGCGCCGCGGCCGGTCAGGAATCCAGCGCGGAACGCGTCACCGACCCCGGTGGGATCCACCTGCGCGGTCTCCGGCACCACCCCCACATGGATGTTGGTGCCGTCGGCGCCGACCAGATCGACGCCCTTGGCTCCCAGTGTGGTGACCCGCAGACCCACCTGTGCGAGAACGTCCGCGTCGGTCCAGCCGGTCTTGGACAGCATCAGATCCCACTCGTAGTCATTGCTGAACAGATAGGTCGCGCCATCGACGAGGCGACGGATGTCGTCGCCGGACAGCCGCGCCAACTGTTGGGAGGGGTCGGCCGCGAAGGCCAGGCCCAGAGCGCGGCACTCGTCGGTGTGGGCGAACATCGCGTCGGGATCATTGGCCCCGACGATCACCAGGTCCGGCGTGCCGGCGGCGGCCACCACGTCGGCCATCTTGATGGTGCGGGCCTGGGACATCGCACCCGGATAGAACGAGGCGATCTGCGCCATGTCGAGGTCGGTGGTGCAGACGAAGCGGGCGGTGTGCTGGGTGTCGGAGACGAGCACGCTGCCGCAGTTGACACCGGCGGATTCCAGCCATTCGCGATAGTCGGTGAAGTCCACGCCGGCCGCACCCACCAGCACGGCGTCGCCGCCGAGAACGCCGATGGCGTAGGCCATGTTTCCGGCCACCCCGCCCCGGTGGACCACCAGGTCGTCGACCAGGAAGCTCAGCGACACCTTCTGCAGATGCTCGGCCAGGAGTTGCTCGGAGAACCGCCCGGGAAATCGCATCAGGTGGTCGGTGGCAATAGATCCGGTCACCGCAATGGTCACGAGGTATCCGTCCTTCGGGGTAGGGCCGTCACAGGGCCGACTGGCCTAGAGACGATACCCCGACAGCACGGCACGGACGGCAGGGCAACCGTGGCGCAGGTGCCTCATCAGGGGACCCTGCCGTGCGCTAGCCTGCCTAGGATCCCCCGACCCCAGGAGAACGATCGATGGCTGGCCCGTATCCCCCGCACCCGCCGGGCGGTGCCGAGGGTCAGCCGTTCCCCGGCCCGCCCGCCTTCCCCTATCCGAGCGGGTATCCCGGGCCGCTTCCGCCTCCGGTGACCTATCCCGCGCCCCCACCCCCGGCGCGCCAGAAGGCGCTGCTGTGGACACTGCTTGGCCTGGGATTGATCGCGGCCCTGGTCGCCACGGCGGTCATCGCCGGCGGCCGCGGTGGTGGGGTGGGTGGCGCGTCGGGCTTCACCGAGGGCGCCTCCAAAACCGCCATCCAGAACTACCTCAACGCCCTGTCGACCGGGGACACCGAGGTGGTGGCCCGCAACACCCTGTGCGGCATGTTCGACGCCATCAAGGACCGCAAGTCCGACATGGCGCTGGCCCGACTGGCCAGTGACGCCTTCCGCAAGCAGTTCGCTCAGGCCGATGTCATGTCGATCGACAAGATCGTGATGTCGTCGGCGTACCAGGCCCAGGTGCTGTTCACCATGAAGGTCCAACCGGCAGCGACATCACGCAAAGCGCGCGACGAGGAACAGGGCGTGGCCCAGTTGCTGCGCCAGGACAATCAACTGCTGGTGTGCTCGTACCTGCTGCGCACCACCGCCCAGTACTGAGGACCGCCCAGTACGGAGGACCGCCCAGCACGGACGACCGCCCAGTACTGACGGTTCAGGGGCGGCCGCCGGCGATCAGTTGAACGAGTCGCCGCAGGCGCACGAACCGGTGGCGTTCGGGTTGTCGATCGTGAAGCCCTGCTTCTCGATGGTGTCGACGAAATCGATGGTGGCGCCCTGAACGTAGGGCGCGCTCATCCGATCGACAGTCAGCGTGACGCCGCCGAAATCGGCCGTCAGGTCGCCGTCGAGGGCGCGATCGTCGAAGAACAGGTTGTAGCGCAGGCCGGCGCATCCACCGGGCTGCACGGCGATGCGTAGCGCCAGGTCGTCGCGACCCTCCTGGTCCAGCAGGGCCTTGGCCTTGGTGGCGGCGGCGTCGCTCATGGTCACGCCATGGGTCGTGGTGTCCAGATCGGTCGCGGTGGCCGACTCGTCAGTCATTACGTCTCCCTTTAGTGCGGAAAGTCGCGGGGTGATGGTCATGCGGTGGTGCGCGGAAGCACCTACACCGTCAACGGTACCCGGTGGCGCCGCTATTCCTTCGCCAGTTCCCCGGCGGTACGGAATGCCAGCCCGGACAGCTGTTCGGAGGCGTCGTCGATCGCACGTCGAACCGACCCCGCATGGTCGGCCAGCGAGTGGGCCGCGGTGATTCCGGCCGCCGCCAGAGCCGACTCCGACAGCGCTACCTGCCCGGCCAGCACCAGCACCGTCACCCCGTGCCGGTGGGCCGCGGCCGCCAGCGAACCGACCACCTTGCCGTGCAGCGATTGCTCATCGAGGCGGCCCTCGCCGGTGACCAGCAGGTCGGCCTGCGCGATCTCGCGGCCGGTGTCGGTATGGGCGGAGATCAGATCGGCGCCGGACTCGCGGCGACCGCCGAGGGCCAGCAGTGCTGCGCCCAGCCCGCCGGCAGCTCCCCCGCCTGCAGACGCGCTGACCGCGCGCCCCGTCGCCGCCTCGAGTTCAGCAGCCCACTGCGTCAGCCGGGCCTCGAGTCGGGCGACGGTGGCCCGGTCGGCTCCCTTCTGGGGGCCGAATACCGGCGCCGCTCCGCGCGGACCCAGCAGCGGGTGCTCGACGTCGGTGGCGGCGACGAGTTCGACGTCGGCCAGAGTCTGGAGCGCGGCGGGCAGCCCCCCGAGCGCGTCGATCATCCCGCGGCCGCCGTCGGTGCAACCGCTGCCGCCAAGACCGACCACGATGGTGCGCGCGGCACATCCGAGAGCCGCGGCGATCAGTTGGCCGACGCCGCGGCTGTGGGCGCACCAGGCGGTGTGCGCGGTCGCCGGCCCGCCCAGCAGATGCAGTCCACAGGCCTGCGCGGATTCGATGTAGGCCGTCGAGGTCGTCGGATTGAACACCCATTCGGCGTCCACGTCGTCGGTCAACGGCCCGGACACCCGGGCGCGCCGCAGGTGCATATCCGGATGCCCGGCGGTCAGCACCTCGACGAAGCCGGGTCCGCCGTCGGATTGCGGCGCCAGCACCAGCGTGTCCTCGGGTCGGGCCCGCCGCCAGCCCTCGGCGATGGCCTGCGCAGCCGCCACCGCCGTCAGGCTGTCTCCGAAGCAGTCCGGTGCGATCAGAGTCCGCAGGCCCGCCGAAACCGGCCTGGCCGATTCACGAGGCATTCCAGCAGGGTATGACTCGGCACCTGAGTGGGAGAAGTAACCTGGCAGGCGTGAAACTGCTGGGCCGCAGGGCCGACGACGCCGACGACGCCGAGAGCTCCCCCGAGGCCGAGTCCACCCCGGAGCCGACGCCGGCCGAAGCGGCGCGCACCACCGCCCCGAAGGGCCGCCCGACCCCGAAACGCAATGAACGCAACAAGCCGCGCGGCCCCGTCGCTCCGGCACCCATGACGTCCGCCGAGGCACGCCAGCGGCGCAAGCAAAGCCGCAAGTCGATGACCAAGGAGGAGCGTAAGGCCGAGAAGGTGGCCCGCCGGGCCGCCTTGACCGACCGCCGCGAGCGGATGGCGTCGGGCGACGAGGCTTCCCTGCTCCCGCGCGACCGGGGTCCGATTCGCCGCTACGCCCGCGACATCGTCGACTCCCGGCGCAACGTCCTGGGCCTGTTCATGCCGGCGGCGTTCTTCCTGCTGTTCATCATGCTCGCCGCGCCCAGGTTCCAGCTCTACATGTCGCCCCTGATGCTGCTGCTGACGATCGCCATGATGGTCGACGGACTTCTATTGGCGCGCAAGGTCAACAGGTGCGTCGACGCGAAGTTCCCCGACAACGGCGAGACCCGTTTCAAACTCGGCATGTACGCGGTCAGCCGAGCCACTCAGTTGCGCCGTTCGCGGCTGCCCCGGCCGCAGGTCGAGCGCGGCGCCAAGGTCGTCTGACAGACGCGTGCGCACCCTGGTACTGGGCGGAATCAGATCGGGAAAGTCACGCTGGGCCGAAGCGGCGATCGCGGAGGGTCTGACGGCCCTCGACGCCGTGAGCTACCTCGCGACGGCGTCCTCGGCAGCCGATGATCCGGTCTGGGACCAGCGTATCGCCGCGCACCGCCACCGACGTCCGTCCTCGTGGCGCACGACCGAAACTGCCGACGTGGCAACGCAATTGCGCGCCGATCCGCAGACCCCGGCGCTGGTTGACGACCTGGGAAACTGGCTGACCGCCGCACTTGACCGCCGCGGCTGGGACGGCGGGTCGGTCGCGGCCGACGTGGGCGACCTCCTGGACGCGGTGCAGGCCTTCCCGTCGGCCCTGGTGTTGGTGAGCCCGGAGGTCGGGCTCACGGTGGTGCCGGCCACCGCGGCGGGTCGCCGGTTCGCCGACGAACTGGGCACTCTCAACCAACGTCTGGCGGACTGCTGCGAACGGGTGGTCCTGGTGGTCGCCGGACAGCCGCTGTGGGTCAAGCCGCGGGCCGCCGAGGGGTCGCACTGATGCTGTTCGGGGAGATGCCCGCACCAGACGGGCGCGTCGCGGCGGCCGCCCGGCGGCGCCAGGATCTCCTGACCAAGCCACCGGGGGCCCTGGGCCGCCTGGAGGATCTCTCGGTGTGGGTCTCTTCCTGCCAGGGGCACTGTCCTCCACAGCAATTCGAGCGTGCCCGGGTCGTCGTCTTTGCCGGGGATCACGGCGTGGCACGGCACGGCGTGTCGGCCTATCCGCCTGAGGTCACCGGTCAGATGGTGGACAACATCGAGGCCGGCGGCGCGGCGATCAACGTGCTCGCGGAACTGTCCGGTGCGACCGTCCGCGCCGTCGACGTCGCGGTGGACCGCGATGCGGGTGCGGGGCCTGACCGGGTCCGCCGCTCCAGCGGCAACATCTCAGTGGCGGACGCCATGACCATCGACGAAGCCCACGCCGCTCTGGCGCTCGGCCGGCGACTGGCCGATGAGGAGGTCGATGCCGGAGCGGACCTGCTCATCGCCGGCGACATGGGAATCGGGAACACCACCGCGGCAACGGTTTTGGTAGCGACTCTCGCTGGCACCGAACCGGTGGTGGCCGTGGGCCGGGGCACCGGAATCGACGACGCGGGCTGGTCGCGCAAGACCGCGGCGGTACGCGACGCGATGTATCGGTCGCGGGACGTCCGTTCCGACCCTGTCGCACTGCTGGCGGCATGCGGCGGGGCGGACATCGCCGCCATGGCGGGCTTCTGCGCCCAGGCCGCCGTCCGCCGGACCCCGCTTCTGCTCGACGGACTGGTGGTCACCGCAGCCGCCCTGGTGGCCGAGCAACTCGCGCCCGGCGCACGGCTGTGGTGGCAGGCCGGGCACCGCTCCCCCGAACCTGCGCACACGCTCGCGCTGACCCAGTTGAACCTGATACCGATCGTCGACCTCGGATTGCGGCTGGGCGAAGGCACCGGCGCAGCGGTGGCGCTGCCGATCGTCCGCGCGGCGGTGGCGACGCTGTCCTCGATGGCGACCTTCGGCGACGCCGGGGTGTCTGGACCCGACGCCGACGCTGCCCCGTGATCACCGGGCTGGCAGGCGCTTTCGCATTCGGCACGGTGCTGCCGGTGGGCCGTCACGACCGTGGTGCCGGGGGCGCCACGGTAGCGGCGCTGCCGGTGGTCGGGGCGACGCTCGGTCTGATCGCCGCCGGCGTGCTGTGGGCGGGAACGTGGGCGTTCGGCCCGCACAATGTGCTGACCGGGGCGCTGGCCGTGACCGCCCTGCTGGTGCTGACCCGGGGGTTGCACATCGACGGACTCGCCGACACCGCGGACGGACTCGGGTGCTACGGGCCACCGCAGCGGGCACTGGAGGTGATGCGGGAGGGTTCAACCGGACCGTTCGGGGTTGCCGCGGTCGGTGTGGTGATCCTCACCCAGGCATCGGCCTTCACCGCCCTCCCCCCGGGTGCGATGGCGACGGCTGCGGCGGTGACGGCCGTGGCCGCCGGCCGGGTCGCCGCGGTGCTCGCGGCACGGCGCGGCGTTCCCGCGGCCGGCGGCAGCAGCCTGGGCGCCTGGGTGGCCGGGAGCCAGTCGCCGTGGGCCCTCGCCGGATGGACGGCCGTCGTCGCCGGGTGCGCCGCGTTGGCGACACCGCGGCCGTGGCAGGGGCCGGTCGTCGTGGCCGTCGCACTGCTGGCCGCTGCGGTGCTGATCCAGCACTGCGTGCGCCGGTTCGGCGGGATCACCGGCGACGTCATCGGCGCCGCCGTCGAACTGACCACCACGCTGACGTTGGTCGGCCTGGTGATCCGAACCTAGGGAACGAATGTGCTGGGCGAATTGACCGAATCACAGATCGAGGACCTGCTGCGCACCGAGGTGATCGCCCGCATCGGGTGCATCAGCGAGGGACGGGTGTACGTGGTCCCGGTCAGCTACGCCTACGACGGCACGTACGTATGGGGCCATGGGATGGACGGCGCGAAGCTGCGAGCGATGCGGTCCCATCCTGAGGTCTGTCTTGAAGTCGAGCATGTCGATGACATGTCGAACTGGCAAAGCGTTATCGCCTGGGGAACGTTCGAGGAATGCCAGGGCGATGACTGGGACGCCGGACTGGCACTGCTGGTTGAGCGAATAATGCCGCTACTCACATTCCCGCCGCACCAGCCACCACCGGATCTGTCCGCGCTGCGGCGTGGGTCGGTCTACCGAATTCGACTGCACGAGAAGACCGGACGGTTCGAGGCAACGGCGAACACCGTCATCCCGTAGCCTGAAATGTCAATCCGATGACAACGGCGGGGGATGCGATGTCGGGACACGGCGGCCAGCCCGATTCGAACTGGTTCGAGCGGATAGCCGACGGCAGCGGTCTGATCTTCTACATCCTTCGCATACGACCGGACGTCGCCTTCGAATACCTCGGATCAGCGCTGCAGACCCGTCTGGGGATCCCCGCGACCTCTGAGACCGCCGTCGACACCGAGGCGGTCCTGCGGCGGATCGACCCCGATTCCGCGGACCGCCTGGCTGCGACCCTCGGGATGAATCCCGGCGATGAGAAGACGATCGACCTGAAATGGCGTCACACCGACGGCCGCTCGGTGCACAGCCGCGCCTGGATGCGAGCCATCGAGCGCCCGGACGGCTCGGTCGTTCAGGAAGGCGTCGTGCAGGACATCACCGAACTGCGCGAGGTCGAGGCCGAACTGCGGCGTTCCGAGGAGCGGAGTCGACTGCTGGCCGAGAACGCCTACGACGTCATCTGGACCATGTCGATGGATGCGACGATCACCTACGTCAGCCCCGCCGTGCAGCGGGTCCGTGGATTCACACCCGAGGAGGCCATGCACCAGACGGTCGAGGAAATCAATCCGCCGGAATCAGCGGCGAGAGTCGCCGATTATTACCATCGGGTTTTCGCCGCGATCGAAGCCGGAACCGAGGTGCCGACGTTCCGCGGGGAGATGGAGTACTACCGCAAAGACGGCTCGATCATGACCGGGGAGCTTCAGGTCATCCCACTGGTGGATGCCGACGGTCACCTTGCGGAACTGCTCGGCGTCACCCGCGACATCAGCGAACGGAAGATGCACGAGGCCGAATTGACGCGGCTCGCGATCACCGATCCGGTTACGGGTGTGTGGAATCGCCACCAGGGCAGGGAATTACTGCTCGCCGAGACAGCGCGGCCGGGGCGGCAATCGGCGGTGCTGATGGTCGACATCGACAATTTCAAAGCCATCAACGACAATTTCGGCCACCAAGCCGGGGACCAGGTGCTCATCGAAATGGCACAGCGCCTTGTCGCGGCGGTTCGCGGTACCGACATGGTGGCCCGCTGGGGCGGCGAGGAATTCGTCGTCCTGCTGCACGAGTGCCCTCTCGAGGATGCCGCCGTCCGAGCCGAGAGGATTCGCCGCCAGATCGCCGACACCGAGTTCCCCGGCGTCGGCACGGTCACGGTCAGCATCGGCGCCGCGCAAATGATGACCGACGACGACCTGGCCGCGTGGCTGGGACGAGCCGACCAAGCGCTTTATCAAGCGAAAAGGGCGGGCCGCAACGCCGTCGCATCGAACTGACCGAAACAGTCAGGTCAGCGGAGCCGGGTCATCCAGCACCACCCGCGCAGCGTCAGCGGAGCCGGGTCATCCAGCACCACCCGCGCAGCGTCAGCGGAGCCGGGTCATCCAACCGTGCTTGTCGACGAAGGTGCCGCGCTGGATCCCGGTCAGGGTGTCGCGCAGTGCCATGGTGACCTCGCCCGGTTCGCCGTCACCGACGGTGAACTCCCCCTCGCCATACTTCACCTTCGCCACCGGGGTGATGACTGCCGCGGTGCCGCACGCGAACACCTCGGTGATCTCGCCGGACGCGACTCCCCTGCGCCACTCCTCGACGTCGATCTTGCGTTCCTCGACCGCGTATCCGGCGTCTCCGGCCAGTTGCAGCAGCGAGTCGCGGGTGATTCCGGGCAGCAGCGAACCACTGAGTTCCGGTGTCACCAGGCGCGCAGAACCGCCGCTGCCGAAGACGAAGAACAGGTTCATCCCGCCCATCTCCTCGATGTAGCGGCGTTCGATGGCGTCCAGCCACACCACCTGGTCACAGTCGTGCGCGGACGCCTCGGCCTGCGCCAGCAGCGAGGCGGCGTAGTTTCCGCCGAACTTCGCCGCGCCGGTGCCGCCCGGGCTGGCCCGCACGTACTCGGTGGACAGCCACACGCTGACCGGCTTGATCCCACCCTTGAAGTACGCCCCGGCCGGCGAGGCGATCACCATGTACCGGTATTCGGAAGCCGGCCGCACGCCCAGGCCGGGCTCGGTGGCGATGATGAACGGCCGCAGGTACAGCGACTGCTCCCCCCCGGCCGGCGGCACCCACTCGTGGTCGACCGCGATCAGTTGGCGCAGCGACTCGATGAACAGTTCGTCGGGCAGTTCCGGAATGGCCAGGCGTCGTGCCGAGGCCCGCAGCCTGGCGGCGTTGGCCTCCGGGCGGAACGACACGATCGAACCGTCGGCCCACCGGTAGGCCTTCAGGCCCTCGAAGACCTCCTGCGCGTAGTGCAGCACGATCGCCGAAGGGTCGAGTTCGATGGGACCGTACGGCACTACTGCCGCGTCGTACCAGCCGCGATCATGGGCATAGAGCAGGGAGACCATGTGGTCGGTGCAGTACCGGCCGAATCCGGGGTCGGCCAGAATCGTCTGACGCCGCGCATCGCTCGCCGGATCGGCGTTGCGCTGCACGGCGAAGCTCAGCGTGGCCTGGGACATGGGGGCCATCCTATAACCGCGGTCAGCGGGTCTTCACGTGGACGAACGGAGGCTTGACCACCTCACAGTCCAGCAGACGGCCACGGACGTCCACATTGACGACCGACCCGTCGGCGATGTCGGCGTCGGTGTCGATGAGCGCCAGCGCGATCCCGGCGCCCAGCGTCGGGGAGAAGGTTCCCGAGGTGGTGACGCCGACCGGTGCGGCGTCACGCAGGACAACCATGTCCGCCCTGGGCACGCCCCGGCCGACTGCCCGCAAGCCGCGCAGCAGCCTGGCAGGACCGGCCTGTTTCTCGGCCAGTAGTGCGTCGCGCCCCCAGAAGGTGTCCTTGGACCATCCGACGGCCCATCCGCACCGGGCCTGCAGCGGCGAGATGTCCAGTGACAGTTCGTGGCCGTGCAGCGGATAGCCCATCTCGGTGCGCAGGGTGTCGCGGGCACCGAGACCGGCGAGTTGGCCGCCACGGCTCTCGACCTCGGCGGTGAGGGCGTCGAAGACCACGGGTGCGGAGTCCCACGGCGGCAGCAGTTCGTAGCCGTGTTCCCCGGTGTAGCCGGTCCGGCAGACCCGGACCGGCACACCGGCGTATTCGGTATCGGCGTAGCCCATGTAGTCCATGTCGGCCGGCAGGCCCAGAGCCTTCAGGACGTCGGGCGACTTCGGCCCCTGCACCGCCAGCACCGCATAGGACCGGTGCTGATCCGACACCGAAACACCTTGCGGCGCAGCATCTTGCAGCGCGGCCACCACCGCAGCGGTATTGGCGGCATTGGGCACCAGGAAGATCTCGTCGTCACTGACGTAGTAGGCGATGAGGTCGTCGATCACCCCGCCGTCGGGCGCGCAGCACAGCGTGTACTGCGCCTTGCCGGGGCCGATTCGACGCAGGTCGTTGGTGAACGCGGAGTTGACGAACTCCGCCGCACCGGGGCCGGCCACCAGCGCCTTGCCCAGGTGGCTGACGTCGAACAAACCGACCGCCTCGCGGGTCGCGGCGTGCTCGCCGACCGTCCCGGCGTAGGCCACCGGCATCAGCCAGCCCCCGAACGGTGCGAAAGTGGCGCCGCGGGCGCGGTGCTGGGCTTCGAGGGGGCCGTGGAGAATTTCTTCGTCGCTCACGGGGTCCAACCCTAATGTCCCGTCCCGTTAGGGTGTCGCTGGTGAGCACCCAACCCGGTTACACCGCCCCCACCGTCACCGTCGCCACCAGCCTCCCCAAGCGCGGGGCCGGTTCGTCAGTTCTGCTCGTGCCCGTGGTCAGCGGCCCCGGCGACGACGACGCGCCATCAGTGGTCGGCGGTCCGTTCCTGGATGCCGAGTCCATCGGCGAGATCGAGGTGGCGTTGCGGGCGCTGGGCGCCAAGGCCGGCGCGGAGCAACTCACCCGGTTGCACGTGCCGTCGCTGCCGGTGGGCAGCGTGCTGGCGGTGGGGCTCGGCGCTGCACGCGACGAGTGGCCCGCCGAGGTGATCCGCCGAGCCTCAGGTGCGGCGGCCCGCTCATTGAGCGGGGTGAAGTCGGTGATCACCCTGCTCTCCGAACTGCACCTGGGGGCGGCGGTCGAGGGGCTGATTCTGGGCGCCTATCAGATGCATGAGTTCCGCAGCGAGAAGACCGCTCCAAAGGATCCGGTACTGTCCGGGATCACCGCGCTGAGCACCGGCGCGGGCGCCAAGCGGCAGGCGGCCCGCGCGGTGGCGATCGCGTCGGCGGTGGCGACCGCCCGAGATCTGGTCAACACCCCGCCGAGCCACCTGCATCCCGACGAATTCGCCAAGCGGGCAAAGCTTTTGGGCACATTGGCCGGACTGACCGTCGAGGTGCTCGACGAGAAGGCCCTGGACAAGGCCGGCTACGGCGGGATCGTCGGCGTGGGCAAGGGCTCGGTGAACCCGCCGCGGCTGGTTCGGCTGACCTATAAGGGCGGCAAAACCAAAAAATCGCCCAAAGTTGCCCTCATCGGCAAAGGCATCACCTTCGACACCGGCGGCATCTCGATCAAGCCGGCAGCGCAGATGCACCACATGACCTCCGATATGGCCGGTGCCGCGGCGGTCGTCGCGACCATGGTGCTGGCGGCCGGCCAGCAGTTGCCCATCGACGTCATCGCCACCGTGCCGATGGCCGAGAACATGCCCTCGGCCACCGCCCAGCGGCCCGGCGACGTCCTGACGCAGTACGGCGGCACCACCGTCGAGGTGCTCAACACCGACGCCGAGGGCCGGCTGATCCTGGCCGATGCGATCGTGCGGGCCTGCGAGGACAACCCGGACTACCTGATCGAGACCTCGACGCTGACCGGCGCGCAGACCGTCGCCCTCGGCGCCCGCATCCCGGGGGTGATGGGCAGCGACGAGTTCCGCGACCGGGTCGCCACACTGTCCCAGCGCGAAGGCGAGAACGGGTGGCCGATGCCGCTGCCCGAGGAACTCAAAGACGACCTGAAGTCGACCGTCGCCGACCTGGCCAACATCAGCTCCCAGAGGTTCGCCGGCATGCTCGTCGCCGGGGTGTTCCTCAAGGAGTTCGTCGCCGAAGGCGTGCAGTGGGCGCACATCGACATCGCCGGGCCCTCGTACAACACCTCAGCGCCCTGGGGTTACACACCCAAGGGCGGAACCGGGGTGCCGGTGCGGACACTGTTCGCGGTCCTGGAGGACATCGCCGCGAACGGGTGAGCGGCGAATCAGGCCCCGCCGCGAACGGGTGAGCGGCGAATCAGGCCCCGCCGCGAACGGGTGAGCGGCGAATCAGGCCCCGCCGCGAACGGGTGAGCGGCGAATCAGGCCCCGCCGCGAACGGGTGAGCGGCGAATAAGGCCCCGCCGCGAACGGGTGAGCGGCGAATAAGGCCCCGCCGCGAACGGGTGGTGCGTCAGAAGAAGACCACCATCAGCTGAGCGAGGAACACCTTGGCGATCATCGACACCGGGAACAGCACCGCGTAGCCGACGGCCACTCGCTGGTCGGGAACCTTGCCCATGGCGTAGGCGTACGGCGCGGGGTTGAGCTGGGATCCGGTCAATCCGCCCAGGGACCGCGCGGTCCCGTACTTCAGAACCCAGCGCAGCCCGATCACGCAGACCAGTGCATGCGCGGCCGCAATCGCGAAGCCAAGGCCGACGAGCTGTAAACCGTTGGTGGACAACGCCTTGACGAGCCCCGGTCCCGCGCCGCTACCGACCGCGACGAGGAATATCAACAGCGAGAACTGATTCAGTGTGTAGGTGACGTTTCCGGGAAGCGTCCAGACCACCGGACCGGTGCGCCCGATTGCACCGAGGATGACGCCCATCAGTAACGGCGCGGTGGCGGTGCCCAGCACCAGACCGCCCCCACCGGGCAGTGGGATCTTGACGAAGGCCAGCAGCAGGCCGAGTGCCAGTCCGAGTCCCAGGCCGATCGCATTGATGTCGCCGGCGGCCCGTTCGGAATCGCCGAGATCCTTGCCGATGTCCGCCAACCGGTCCCTCGGGGCGGTGACCCGAAGCCGGTCACCGGCACACAGGATGAGGTCCGGGGTGGCGATGATGTCCACATCGCCGCGGCGGACCCGACTGACCACCGCGTCGAACCGCTCCTCCATCCGCAGATCGCGAAGTTCGCGTCCGATGTAGGCGGAGTTGGAGAGTTCGATGCGCCGGAAGTCGATACTGGAGCGGTCCAGCCACGGCTCCTCGGGCGCGGCCCGGCCGAGGTCCGCGGTCATCCTGGCGATGTCGTCCTCACGGGCGGTGACGGTGAGCAGGTCCCCGGCGGCCAGTTGCTCGGCGTCATGAGCGACGACCGTCCGGCCATCGCGGGTCAACCGGGACACCACCGAGCCGAACTTCTCCTCCAGGCCCTGCACCGTCAGGGCGGGGTTGCCGACGAGTTCGACAGTGCGGATCACGATCGGCGAAACCTGTTCCCGATCTTCGGCATTGGGCTTCTTGCGGCCTGCGCTGATGAGGTACGTGCAGGCCAGAATCGTCAGTAGCACCGTGATCGGGTAGGCGACCGCGTAGCCGATGGCCGGCTGCGCCGGAATCGCCCCGCCGCCGGCCAACTGCTCCTGGACCGCTCCGAGTGCCGCGGTCGCGGTGCCCGCCCCGGAGAACGCGCCCGCCACGGTTCCGATGTCGAACCCGAACAGCCGCCCGGTGAGCAGGCCGGTCGCCGCCATCGCCACGATCGCGGCCAGCGATACCACCACGGGACGCCACCCGGTCCGGATTGCGCCGATGAACGCCGGCCCCGCAGCGATCCCGACCATGTAGCAGAACACACACAGCGACAGCGTCGTAATGATCGGCGGCAGAGCGGCTTTGGGCTCCAGCGCCGACAGCGCCAGGGCGACGAAGAGCGCACCTGCCGGGCCGAACGAGACGGGCCCGAACCTGATCCGGCCGAACACGCTGCCCAGGCCGATGCAGACGAAAAGAGTCAGCAGGGGGCTTTCCGCAAACCAGTGCACGTCCGACATCAGACCATCGGGCCGACTCCTGGCGGGGGCGTTTGGTGAGTTGGCCTGCGGTTAGACGACTCTGCCGCGGGCAGTACTGCGCAGGGCCTGCGGCATCATTTTGGAGGTGCCGTAGAGCAGATAGGCCTCCGGCGTGACCGGGCGGACGGCCTTGTTCTTGCGCACCGACGACAGGATGGCGGCGGCCACCTTCTCCGGGCCGTAGCGACGCAGGTCGAACATCCGCTCCAACTGCGCGCGGCGGGCCGGCACCTGTGAATCAAGGCCCTGCGGGGCGTGAAAGCCGGTGGCCGCGACGATGTTGGTGTTGATCAGCCCCGGGCAGATGGTCGTCAGCCCGACCCCGGCCGCGTCGAGTTCGGCCCGCAGGCAGTCGGAGAACATGTACACCGCCGCCTTGGACGTGCAGTAGGCACTGAGCGAGCTCAGCGGCGCGTAGGCCGCCATCGACGCGACGTTGACGACGTGCCCGCCGGTCCCCCGCTCCACCAGGCGGCGGGCGAACGCGCGGCAGCAGTTGACCACGCCGCCGAGGTTGACGTCGAGCACCCGGTCGAACTCTTCGGCCGGGGTGTCCAGGAAGTTGCCGGCCACCCCGATCCCGGCGTTGTTGACGACGATGTCGGGGATGCCGTGCTCGACGCAGACCTGATCGGCATAGCGCTCGACGGCATTGGCGTCCGCGACGTCGACCACGTACGGGTGGGCAAGCCCCCCGGCATGATTGATCGCGGCGGCGGTTTCGGCGGCAGCCGACCCGTCGATGTCACTGACCACCACTTCGGCCCCCTCTGCGGCGAAGGCCATCGCGGTGGCCCGGCCGATTCCGCTGCCCGCACCGGTGACTGCAACGAGCATGTCGCCGAACACTTTTCGCGTTCGGCCGACCTGGGCACGCAGCAATGCCCGGCTGGGCTTCCCGCCGTCGAGGTGACTGACGAACTCGCTCACGGCGGCAGCCACCACCTGCGGATGCGACATCGGCGACCAGTGCCCGGCCCGGACGTCGCGGCGCCACAGCCGGGATGCCCAGCGTGGGGCGTCGTCGTAGACGTACGGCCGCACGAACGTGTCCTCGGTGTTGACCAGCAGTTGCACCGGAACCTCGACGACCCGGTCTCGCACCGGACCGAGAAGTGCCGGAAAGAAGTTGGCGCGATAGATCTTCAGGCCGTTGGTGGCATCGGAGACGAACGTGGCGCCCTGGTGGCGTCGCTGCACCGGGATGCCCGGGGCGATGAGGTACCGGTTGATCAAGCGGGCCAGGAAGGTGCGCATCGCGATCGGGGTCAGCACCGGGACCGAGAAGCCGATCATGTAGCTGAAGTGGGCCGCTTGCGCCAGTGCGCGGGCGAAGCGCCGCGGCCGGTACGGCCGGGCAAGTCCGTCGCGGAGGTAACGGCTCACGTGACGAGGATCCGGGCCAGAGATGGAGGTGTAGGAGGCCACCCGCTCGGCTGCCTGCGGCCTGGTGACGTACTCCCACACCGTCGCGGCACCCCAGTCGTGACCGACGACGTGCACCGGCGCATCCGGCGACACGGCGCACACGACGGCCTCGAAGTCGTCTGCCAGCGTCGACACGGCGTAGGCGGCCACCTCGCCGGGAACCGCAGAGGCCCCGGCGCCACGGTTGTCGTAGCGGATGATGCGGTGGGAATCGGCCAGGAGCGTCACCACGCCGTCCCACACGACGTGCGAGTCGGGCCATCCGTGCACAAGGACAACCGTCGGGCCGTCGGGGTTTCCTTCCTCGTAGACCGCCAGGCGGGCACAATCGTGAGACTCGATCCAACGCGTCGGCATCCGACGATTATTGCCCGTCGAGTTCGGCCCGCTCGGCGCGGCGGCGCAGGATCCGAAGCCGGGCATCGTGGTCGCGCATCCGTTGCGGATATCCCACCTTCTGCACGTCGTAGACCGGGATGCCGAGCCGCTTTCCGATGCGCCGCGCACCGGCGGGTCCTCCCGCGGGGCGGCGAGTCCATTGGCCGTCGGCGGCGACCAGCACGATGGTCATCGGGGTGACGACGGTCTGGGGTTCGACGTAGCCCTCGACCCCGACGCGTTCGGTCGCCCACTGATGCAGATACCGCAGGTCGGGTAGGGCGCCAGAGCCACTGAGCCGCCACGCCCGGATCCTCGCGAACAGGCCCACCGCCGCTTACTCCTCTCCAACCGCCGTGCCTCCGATGGTGCCAGAGACATCGACCTTGGCGCTTACGCGCCGACAGGGGTCCCGGAATGACAGGATTGGGACACCGCGCTGTGGTAAGGCTGTGGTGAGTCAGTGGTCGATCGACGTTACGAGGGAGTCAACACACATGGCCGTCTCCGTGCAGATGCCCGCACTTGGCGAGAGTGTCACCGAAGGCACGGTCACTCGCTGGCTAAAGCAGGAGGGCGACACCGTCGTGGTGGACGAGCCGTTGCTCGAGGTGTCCACGGACAAGGTCGACACCGAGATTCCCGCCCCGGCCTCAGGCGTCTTGACCAAGATCGTCGCCAAAGAGGACGACACCGTCGCCGTCGGCGGGGAGCTGGGCGTGATCTCCGACGCCGGCGAGGCCGCCGCGCCTGCCCCGGCGGCGCCCCCCGCCGAGCAGCCCACGCCCGCCGAGCCACCGGCGGCACCACCGGCGCCGGCGCCGGAACTGAGCCAGCCCGAACCGCCCGCGCCGGCCCCGGCCCCGCCCGCCCCCGCCGCGTCGGCCGGGCCGGCGACGTCGGTGCTGATGCCCGAACTGGGTGAATCGGTCACCGAAGGCACCGTCACCCGCTGGCTGAAGAAGGTCGGCGACAGCGTGGCCGTCGACGAGCCACTGGTCGAGGTCTCCACCGACAAGGTCGACACCGAGATACCGTCACCGGCGGCAGGCACCCTGCTCAGCATCACCGCCGAGGAGGACGTCACGGTGCGCGTCGGCGGCGAACTCGGCAAGATCGGCGCGGCCGGTGCCGCCCCGGCACCCGCGCCTGCGGCCCCTGCACCCGCCCCGGCTCCTGCCCCCCCGCCAGCTCCCGCGCCGGCCCCGGCACCCGCACCCCAGGCCGCACCCCCGCCACCGCCGCCGGCCGCACCCGCACCCGCACCCGCGCCGGCAGCGTCGGCGGCTCCCGCCGCCGATGGCACCCCCTACGTGACACCGCTCGTGCGAAAGCTCGCCACCGAGAACGGAATTGACCTGGCTGCCGTCAAGGGCACCGGCGTCGGAGGCCGCGTCCGCAAGCAGGACGTGCTGGCGGCCGCCGAAAGCAAGAAGGCCCCGGCCGCCGCGACTCCCACGGCACCGGCCGCCGCCCCGCGCGCCGCGGCACCCGCCGCCGCTGCCTCACCACTGGCCCATCTGCGCGGCACCACCCAGAAGGCAAACCGGGTCCGCAAACTCACCGCCAAGAAGACTCGGGAGTCGCTGCAGTCCACCGCGCAGCTCACCCAGACCCACGAGGTCGACATGACCAAGATCGTGGCTCTTCGGGCCCGGGCCAAGAAGGAGTTCGCCGAGAGGGAGGGAGTCAATCTCACCTACCTGCCGTTCATCGCCCGCGCGGTCATCGACGCGCTCAAGGCGCATCCGAACATCAACGCCAGCTACAACGAGGATGCCGGCGAGATCACCTACTACGACACCGAGAACCTCGGCTTCGCGGTCGACACCGACCAGGGCCTGCTCTCGCCGGTGGTCCACAATGCCGGCGACCTGTCGCTGGCCGGTCTGTCGCGGGCCATCAACGACATCGCGGGCCGGGCGCGGTCCGGCGACCTCAAGCCCGACGAGCTTTCCGGCGGCACGTTCACCATCACCAACATCGGCAGCCAGGGCGCGTTGTTCGACACCCCCATCCTGGTGCCGCCGCAGGCCGCGATGCTGGGCACCGGTGCCATCGTCAAGCGGCCGCGGGTCATCGCCGACGAGGCCGGCAACGAGTCCATCGGCGTGCGCTCCATCTGCTACCTGCCGTTGACCTACGACCACCGGCTGATCGACGGCGCCGACGCCGGCCGTTTCCTGACCACGGTCCGGAAGCGGCTCGAGGAAGGCGCCTTCGACGCCGAACTCGGGCTCTGAGGTGGGTGACCATCCCACCACGAAGACGGTCGCCATCGCCGGTTCGTCCGGCGTCATCGGTTCGGCACTGATCGCAGCCCTGCGATTGGCCGACAACCGGGTGCTGCGGATCGTGCGGCGGATACCGAACGGCCGCGACGAGGTGCGGTGGAATCCGGACAGCGGAGAGTTCGACCCCGCCGCCCTCGAGGGCGTCGACGCCGTGGTGAACCTGTGCGGCGTCGGGGTCGGTGACAAACGGTGGTCCGGCGCCTACAAGCAGGTCCTGCGCGACAGCCGCATCGACCCCACCGAGGTGATCTCCGCCGCCGTGGTCGAGGCGGGAGTCCCGGTCCTGGTCAATGCCAGCGCGGTGGGCTACTACGGCGACACCGGCAGCCGCATCGCCGACGAGTCCGCACCGGCCGGCTCGGGTTTCCTGGCTCAACTGTGCGTGGACTGGGAAGCCGCCACCGCCCCGGCGTCCGATGCCGGGGTCCGGGTGGTGCTGGCCCGTACCGGACTGGTGCTCTCCCCCGCCGGCGGCCTGCTCAGCAGGCTGAAGCCGCTGTTCGCCCTCGGACTGGGCGGGCGATTGGCAGGCGGCCATCAGTACATGCCGTGGATCAGCCTGGAGGACGAGATCCGCGCCCTGCTGTTCGCGATCAACAAGCCACTGTCCGGTCCGGTGAACCTGACCGGACCCGCGCCGGTGACCAACGCCGAGTTCACCGCCGCGCTGGGGCGGGCGCTGAAGCGTCCCGCACCGTGGCTGGTGCCCGGGTTCGCCCTGAAGACCCTGCTCGGGGAATTCGCCGACGAAGGTCTGCTCGGCGGCCAGCGGGCCATCCCCGCGGCCCTGGAGCGGGCCGGATTCGTGTTCCACCACAACACCATCGGCGAGGCTCTTTCCTACGCGATCGGCGCAGCCGGCGGGTAGTACGGTCGGGTGATGCCCCACAGCATCCGCTCGAGCGACGCCCCGGTGCAGATCCGGGACCTCGGCGTGCTCGACTACCTGGCGGCGTGGGACCTCCAGCGGGAGACCGCCGCCGAACGGGTGGCCGGCGGTCCAGACACCCTGCTGCTGCTCGAGCACCCACCGGTCTACACCGCCGGACGGCGTACCGAGGCCCACGAACGCCCCGTCGACGGGACCCCGGTGGTGGACACCGATCGCGGCGGCAAGATCACCTGGCACGGCCCGGGCCAGTTGGTCGGGTATCCGATCATCGGTCTGGCCGAACCGCTCGACGTCGTGAATTTCGTTCGGCGCCTTGAACAGTCACTGATCGCCGTGTGCGCAGAGTTCGGCCTGGACGCAGGTCGGGTCGAGGGCCGTTCCGGGGTGTGGCTGCCACCGGACACCCGGCGGCCGGCCCGCAAGATCGCCGCGATCGGCATCCGGGTGGCGCGCGGCACCACCCTGCACGGCTTCGCCCTGAACTGCGATTGCAACCTCGGGGCGTTCTCGGCGATCGTGCCGTGCGGAATCACCGACGCCGGGGTCACCTCGTTGACCGCCGAACTCGGTCGGCGCGTCGGTGTCGAGGACGTGCGAGCGCGGGTGGCCGAGGCGGCGTGCGAGGCCCTGGACGGCCGTCTGCCGGTATCGGCTCCCGTAGCATCGCAACCATGAGCGTCGAGCCCCAGCCCAATGTCGCCGGCGCCCGTCCTGATGTCGCCGGCCACGCGGCTCCGGCGGCTCCGGGTGACCGCAAGCTGCTGAGGCTCGAGGTGCGCAACGCCGAGACCCCCATCGAGCGCAAACCGCCGTGGATCAAGACGCGGGCCCGGATGGGTCCGGAGTACACCGCGCTGAAGGGACTGGTCCGCAGGGAGGGCCTGCACACCGTCTGCGAAGAAGCGGGCTGCCCCAACATCTTCGAATGCTGGGAAGACCGCGAGGCCACCTTCCTGATCGGCGGCGAACAGTGCACCCGCCGCTGCGACTTCTGTCAGATCGACACCGGTAAGCCCGCCGAGCTCGACAGAGACGAGCCGCGCCGCGTGGCCGAGAGCGTCGCCGCGATGGGCCTGCGGTACGCGACCATCACCGGCGTCGCCCGCGACGATCTGCCCGACGGCGGCGCCTGGCTGTACGCCGAGACCGTCCGCGCCATCAAGCGGCTCAACCCGTCCACCGGTGTCGAACTTCTCGCCCCCGATTTCAACGGCGAGGCCGATCTGCTCCGCGAGGTCTTCGAGTCGCGTCCGGAGGTGTTCGCGCACAACCTGGAGACGGTGCCGCGCATCTTCAAGCGCATCCGCCCGGCGTTCCGCTATCAGCGCAGCCTCGATGTGCTCACCGCGGCAAGGGATTTCGGCCTGGTCACCAAGAGCAACCTCATCCTCGGCATGGGCGAGACCATCGAGGAAGTGCGGACCGCGCTGGTCGATCTTCACCAGGCCGGCTGCGACATCATCACCATCACGCAGTACCTGCGCCCGTCGCCCCGGCACCACCCGGTGGAGCGGTGGGTCCACCCGGATGAGTTCGTCGCTCTGGCCGCCTACGCCGAGGAGGTCGGATTCGCGGGGGTGCTGGCCGGGCCGCTGGTGCGTTCGTCCTACCGTGCGGGCCGGCTTTACGAGCAGGCCGCGGCGGGCAAGCGGCCCGGAGCGGCGACTTCGCCCCGAAGCTGACACCGCGCTACGTATCCTTGATGGCTATGGCGAAATCCCGTACTCCGGCCCAGACCAAGGCCGCCAAAGCTGAGGCAAAGGCCACCCGCAAGGCGGCTTCCAAGCAGCGGCGTGCCCAGATCTGGCAGGCCTTCCAGATGCAGCGCAAGGAAGACAAGCGCCTGCTGCCCTATATGGTCGGCGCGTTTCTGGCCGTCGTGCTGGTCTCGGTACTGGTCGGCCTGCTGATCGGCGGCTTCACGAAGTACCTGATGATCGTACTGGGCATCATCCTGGGCGTCCTCGTGGCATTCATCGTCTTCGGACGACGCGCGCAGAAGAACGTCTACCGCAAGGCAGAGGGCCAGGCCGGTGCGGCGGCCTGGGCGCTGGAGAACCTCCGCGGAAAATGGCGGGTGACTCCCACGGTCGCGGTCAACGGTCATTTCGACGCGGTGCACCGGGTGATCGGGCGGCCCGGGGTGATCTTCGTCGGGGAGGGTTCGCCGAGCCGGGTCAAGCCGCTGCTGGCCCAGGAGAAGAAGCGCACCGCCCGCCTGGTCGGCGACGTGCCGATTTACGACGTGATCATCGGCAACGAGGAGGGCGAGGTGCCGCTGGCGAAGCTGGAGCGCCACCTCACCAAGCTCCCGGCCAACATCTCCGTCGCAAAGATGGACGGCCTGGAGTCCAAGCTGGCCGCTTTGGGTGCCAAGGCAGGCCCGGCCGCCATGCCCAAGGGCCCGCTTCCGCCGCAGGCCAAGATGAAAGGCGTGCAGCGCTCCGTCCGGCGGCGTTGATTATTCGCCGGGAATTCTGCAGACCGCCGTCAGGTTGATCGAATCCGTGAGCCTACTGGCGTATCTCGGCGCCATCGTGTCGGTGCTGGCCGGACTGGCGGGGTTGCTGTGGCCGCGACACGTGAGCGCCGTGATCGGTCTGCAGTTGCCGTCCACCCTCGGGGTGTCGGAGTTCCGCGCCACCTACGGTGGCCTCTTCGCCGGCGCAGGAGCCGCGGTGCTGCTTCTCGCGTCACGGGATGCAGCACTCGTGCTTGCGGCAGGATGGCTGGGCGCTTTCGTCGCCCGCGCCATCTCGCTGGTTGTCGACCGGTCGACATCGAAAGAGAACCTGACGGGGCTCGGCATCGAGGCAGCGATCGGGACAATGCTGGCCCTGGCCTGAACCACGGTTCTAGCGCCGCACCACGGCCGTCGCGGTCAGCCGGTCCTGGAAACCGCGGCCGTCGGTGTCGGTGAACAACGCCGGGATGACCAGTGCGATCAGCAGACCCCGTGCGGCTGCCCGGCCGGTCCCCACGTGCAGCCGGTTGTCGATGGAGGCAACCCGCAGGCCCAATGCGTACTGGCCGGGGGTGAAGCCGAACAGCCGAACCGAGACCACCCCGAGGATGAACCAGATCAGCAGCACCGCGGTGGCCAGGACAGGGGTGCTGAACAGCCCGGCGGCCATTCCCAGCCCGGCAACGCCGTAGGCGATCAACCAGTCGAGCATCAGCGCGGCGGACCGGCGCCCCATCCCGGCCTGCGCGCCCGGCCCCTCGGCCGGCAGACCCAACCGTTGTCCGGGGTAGCCCTCGCGGGAACCCAGTGACTGCGGCCCGGACAGCCAGGACCCCAACTTGCGCGACATAGGCCCAGGATAGGCACCCCGCGTGAACTCGAGAAAACCATCGACCCGTAACGTCGGCGAAACAATCGGTTGACGGGAGCGAAATAAGTCCTCCCTACCGTCAGCCCGGGTTAACGAAACGTCTGCGCGTAAAGGAGCACTAAGTGGCGAAGCACAAGACAGCCGACGACATCTTCAAGCAGATCAAGGACGAGAAGGTCGAGTACGTCGACATCCGGTTCTGCGATCTGCCCGGTGTGGTCCAGCACTTCTCGATCCCGGCCTCGGCGTTCGACGAGAGCGTGTTCGAAGATGGCCTGGCCTTCGACGGCTCGTCGGTTCGCGGATTCCAGTCGATCCACGAGTCGGACATGATGCTGCTGCCCGACCCCGAAACCGCCCGCATCGATCCGTTCCGGGCCGCGAGGACGCTGAACCTGAACTTCTTCGTGCACGATCCGTTCACCCGTGAGCCCTACTCGCGCGACCCGCGCAACGTGGCCCGCAAGGCGGAGAACTACCTGGCGTCCACCGGGATCGCCGACACCGCCTACTTCGGCGCCGAGGCCGAGTTCTACATCTTCGACTCGGTGGCCTTCGATTCCAAGATGAACGGCACCTTCTACGAGGTCGACTCCGAGTCCGGCTGGTGGAACTCCGGTGAGCCGTTCGAGGCCGACGGAAGCGCCAACCGCGGCTACAAGGTGCGCCCCAAGGGCGGCTACTTCCCGGTGGCGCCCTACGACCACTACGTCGACCTGCGCGACGAGATGTCGACCAACCTGATCGACGCCGGCTTCACCCTTGAGCGTGGTCACCACGAGGTGGGCACCGCCGGGCAGGCCGAGATCAACTACAAGTTCAACACGCTGCTGGCCGCCGCCGACGATGTGCTGCTGTTCAAATACATCATCAAGAACACCGCGTGGGCCAACGGCAAGACCGTCACCTTCATGCCCAAGCCACTGTTCGGCGACAACGGCTCCGGCATGCACGCCCACCAGTCGCTGTGGAAGGACGGTAAGCCGCTCTTCCACGACGAGTCCGGCTATGCCGGCCTGTCGGACATGGCGCGGCACTACATCGGCGGCATCCTGCACCACGCCCCGTCGCTGCTGGCGTTCACCAACCCGACGGTGAACTCCTACAAGCGGTTGGTGCCGGGTTACGAGGCCCCGATCAACCTGGTCTACAGCCAGCGCAACCGCTCGGCGTGCGTGCGTATCCCGATCACCGGCAACAACCCCAAGGCCAAGCGCCTGGAGTTCCGCTGCCCGGACAGCTCGGGTAACCCCTACCTGGCGTTCTCGGCGATGCTGATGGCGGGCATCGACGGCATCAAGAAGAAGATCGAGCCGTTGGCCCCGGTCGACAAGGACCTCTACGAGCTTCCGCCGGACGAGGCCGCCAACATTCCGCAGGCGCCCACCTCGCTGTCGGCGGTCATCGACCGGTTGGAGCAGGATCACGACTACCTCACCGAGGGTGGCGTGTTCACCAACGACCTGATCGAGACCTACATCGCGTACAAGCGGGAGAACGAGATCCTGCCGATCCAGATCCGGCCTCACCCCTACGAGTTCGCGCTTTACTACGACGTGTGAGCCGCGTCGCCTGCAGACGAGCCCATCCGCTCGGCGGTCACCACGGTGACCGCCTCAGCGGGTGGGCTCGTCCGCGTCCGCTGGGACACGAACCTCTGAGCAGGGCATTTGTCGGACGATCCACGCCCCACAGGTTGCTCTGCGGCTTCCCGTCAGGAAAAACTTAGCCGGCAATCGTGTTACCGCGTCCGCTACGTTGACGTGATCCGTTGAACCGGTCAGGAGGACCGCCCTGCTAGATCCTGACCGACTGTTCCGTGCAATCGTCGTGTTGAATGCTCTTTTCGCTTCTCTCGCATGGTGTTTGGCCCGGCCAAATCTGGCTTCGATGCTCTCTGCCGTGACGTTCGCGGTCCTCTGGCCGTTCGTCGATAAACCACTGGGCGGTCGCACGATTCTCGTTGTCAGCGAGAGCAACGGAATCACGACAGGCGACTTCCTCTCCGTGCTCGCGGTCGGAATCGTGGCTTTCCAGGCGAGCAGGCAACTCCGTCGGAAACGGCGCCGAGGCGCCCTCACTGATCCGCCACAAGCCGACTCACCACAAGCCAACTCACCACAAGCCGACTCACCCCTGCCCGGGACGTGACCGGCACGCCATGTGCTTACCTAGCGTGATGAGTCGCCGCACCCTGTCCCGGCTGCTGTGGGCCGCCCTGATCTGCTGGGCCGCCGCAATCCTCTATCTGTCGTCGCTGCGCCCCGACGAGTTGCCCGACGAGGCATTCCTGTTCTGGGACAAGGTCAACCACTTCACCGCCTTCGCGGTCGGCGGGTGGCTGGCCGCCGTGGCGTTGCGAACGTCCCTCCCCCGCACCCCCGGTGTCCGGATCGTGGTCTTCGCCGTCATCCTGATCGCCGCATTCGGGGCACTTGATGAGGCGCTGCAGACCATCACGCCCGGACGCACCGGCGCCGACGCTTCCGATTGGACGGCCGACGTCCTGGGCGCTTCCACCGGCGCCCTTCTGAGTCTGCGGCGGGCACCTAGAACGTGAGTTGAACCAGCGCGCAATCGTCTTCGAAGGTCCCGCCGGCTGTCGCCCGCAACCGGGCGATGAGCGACGCCGGCGACCACCCCGGTGCGGCAGCCACTTCTTCACACACTTCCGTGAAGCCGGCGAACGACAGTCGATCCCCGAGTACCCCGTCGCTGCAGAGCAGAAGTTGGGCCCCCGCGGGAATCCGGTAGGTGTCGCCGGGGAACACGCTGTCGGGGAACATACCGATCGGGATCGAGGTCCCGCCGAGCGCTGTCGCGTTGACGACGCCGTCCGCATCGGTCAGTGCCAACGCCGGGGGATGTCCGGCCGCCGCGTAGTGCAGCGTGCGAGTGGAAGCCCTATAGACCCCGTACCACATGGTGAAGTAGTGGTCGTCGTGCCTGTCCATCCCGAACAGTTGGTTGAGTTCGGCCAGTACCCGCTCCGGCGAGAGCAGCGTCGCCGCAGGCATCGACCGCGACCGCAGCATGTTGTGCACCGACACCGACAACAGCGCCGGTTTCACCCCGTGACCGGAGACGTCGATCAGGTAGACGATCAGATGGTCGTCGTCGATCCAGGTATAGCCGTAGGAGTCGCCACCGAGCGCACGCGACGGCAGATACCGCGACCTGGCCTGGACCCGTCCGGTGAGGTCACCCGGCAGGATGGACGCGACGTATTTCGCCGCGCTGTCGAGTTCACCGGCCAACTGATCGGCCAGCGTTCGGACCTGTCGCTCGCGGGTGCCGAGTTCGGCGGCTTCCAGAATCTCCCGCAGCAGCAAGCCGGCGATGAGCAGCAAGCCGGTGATGACCGCAGGGGGCTCCATGAGAACGGCGGTGTCCGCCCTGGCAACGAATATCGCGGCCACCGCCAGCGGCACCAACGGCAGCGATCGCACCAGCCAGTTCGGCGGCGCGAGCATCGCGGGATCACCGGGCTCGGCGTGGTAACCGGCGACCAGTGCCACGATGATCAGCAACGAATTGGCCAGATAGAGGATGTCGATCAGGCTGCCCGCCGAGTAGCCCGACGTATTCGACTCGTAGATCCACAGACTGTCGGCCAGCGCGGCGGCCATCAGCCCCACGACCAACAGGGTCAGTGTCCGCCGCAACCCCGGCGCGGCTCTAATCAGAACCAGCAGTCCAATGGTCATGACCAGGACGTCTCCGGCGGGGTAGCCCACCGAGACGGCGAATCCCAGCGTGTTGCCCTCCACGCTCTGCCAGACCGAACGCATCGCGGTCAGCCAGGAGATCAGGAAGAACGAACCGGTGACGATGATGCCGTCGAGGATCGTCTGCGCCTGACTGCGCCAGCTGCGAGCAGTGGGAAACAGCAGCAGGGCCAGGCATACCCACGGCACGTAGGCGAGGTAGGCGGCGTCGGCCCAGGACGGGAAGGGCGTCTGGTCGGCGACCAGCCGGTAGTAAGCCCAGAGCACCTCACCCAGAAGCCAGAACGCGAAACCGATCGTCATGGCCGTCCAGGCCGTCTTCAGCCGACCCTGCGCCGCCCTCGCCCTCCGGGCCGCGAGCGGCACGTACACCAGGCCTAGGGCGATGAAGGTGAAGTCGGTGACCGTTTCAAGGGTGGCGGGGTCCAGTCGGCCCGAGAGCAGGACGGCGGTGAAGGCGACGAAGATGACCGCCGCAGCAAGTCCGGCACGGGCGGTCGGAGTCGACAGAAGGCCTCGTGGGGAACTCCCACGAGTCGCGTCCTTGTAATTCAACGCCCCCGAAGTCATATGCCGTCATCAAACCAGCACGGTGATCCACCGGCAATCCGGCCGCCGGTAGCATCGCCCACCGACGACGTCCTGAAACGAACTGCGGCTCGCGAGGAGCACCATGACACTGATCCGGATAGTCGCCGCCGCCGCTGTGGCCGCCGCCGGAGTGGCGTCGGCCGCTCCCGCTGCCGCGGATTCCGAGGTGTTCGGCACCTACGCCTTCGCCGCCGAAGACGGCGAGAACGCCACCTGGACGCTGACCCCGTGCGCCGATGACGCCCCGGGGTGCGTGCGGGTCTCCGAGACCGGCAACTCCAAGCGCATCCCGTGGAGTGGCGACGCCCACTGGTCGGTCGGGTCGCTGATCCTGTTCGTGCAGCAACCGGACGCGATCCTGTGCGAGGACGGCACCTCCGCACCCGGAAAGAACACCTATTCCTGGGACGGCAGCAGCCTGGCCGGCAGCGCAAGCCTGCTCACCAACGGCGCCTGTGGCACCGAGGCGGCCAGCCTGTCCATTCCGTTCACGCTGACCCGCCTCGGAGCCGCAGCGGCCCAGCGGCCGGCCCCGCCGGCCGCCGTCCCACCGGCCGCCGTCCCACCGGCCGCTGTCGCGCCTGCTGCGCCTTCTGCACCCCAGGACGCGGCGCCGGCCCCCGCCGCACCGCTGGCAGCTGAGTCAACCGCGGGTCCGGCCGGCACACCGCCGGCACCTGTGCCCCCGCCGGCACCGGCGGGCTGAGCTCACACGCACTCCAGCAGAGCCCCGTCGGCCTCGCCGACAGCACCGATCGTCGCCTGGACGGCGATCCGGCCATCTCTGGAGTCGGTGGTGGCGCAGACGATCGCGCAGGTTCCGGTATCCACTTTGCGGGAGATCGCCGGCGAGCGTTCCAGCAGTGCCAGACCGGTTTCGGCCACGTGAGCTGCCGTCACGGTCTGCACGGAGTCGGCGGCGGCACCGCGTCGCACGATGGAGCCGATCGCGCGCTCGACCATTACGCGGGACGCCCCATCAGGGATCGCCGCGTCGGTCCACGCCCGCATCGCAGTGCGCATCGCGGGGCAGTCCTGATGGCCGAGCACCACGATCAGTGGCACCTCCAGGGTGTCCACCGCGTACTCCAGGCTGGCCAGCACACCGTTGTCGATCACATGCCCCCAGGTGCTGACGTCGAACAGTGAGCCCCAACTCTGGCCGAAAACCATCTCGCTGGCCAAAGCGGTGTCCGCGCAACGGAATACCGCAGCGTTGGGCCGATCGTTGAGCGGTCCCGGCCGGTGTCCGCGAACAGGCAGGAAGAGTCTCTCATTGCCGGCGCGCAGGCGTTGCCAGGCGACCAGCGGATCTGATGTTGCAGTGGCGGACATATCGGTATTCCTTTCCCTTGTTGGTTTCAGCTGAAGTACTCAGGCCGGCTGACGAACGTCTCGGTCACGAACATCACCCCGGAGGACGCATCGAGCAGCGGACGCAGCCCGGCCAGAAGTGCGTCCGCCTTGCCCTCCGGAACCACCGTGATGATCAACTCGAGGGTGGCCTGCTGGTTGAACAGGAGTCGGCCCTGGTGATAGCCGTGGTGGCCGAGGCCGGAAACCCCGGACAGGCTCGTGAAGCCGGTCGCGCCGACGCTCTGGATCAGCTCACGCACCGCCGGTGCGTCGCTTCCTGCGACAACGACCTCGATCTTGGTCATCTTGGTCAGAACAGGTGCGGTCATGGAATCATCTCCTCGTTGTAAATGCGGTCATTACTTGGGTTTTCAGTCCATAGACGCCAGCCCGAGCGGGTCCAGCGCTGCCACGGGTCGCCCCGGTTCTCCCGGGCCGCCAGTGCGATCCAGCCGTTGCCGAACAACTGCTGAAGGATCGGGTTGCGCGTGACGATCTCGTCGATCCGTTCCAGTGGAGCCTGTACCACCGCGAGCAGGCGTTGCGGTTCGTGCAGGAGTCGCCGGCCGTCGGACACCGACTGCCAGGGCAGTCCGAGTTGAAGATCTCCGTTGTGCCCGGCGATCACACCCACCGCGCCCACCACGTTGTGGATGGTCTTGGTCCCGGCGCCGAAGACCTGCGGCGCCACGGCGGAGAAGTAGTACTGGCAGTTGATCCACTGGGCCACCACCAGTGGCGCGGTCAGGATCGTCTCCAGGGCCGACCCGTCGGTGTCCACCTCGGCGTCGTAGGAGTGCAGGAACGTCCGGCGCTGCAGATCGATTCCGCGGGTGACCGACCGCGGGGCGACGATGAAGGCGGCGTTGCCGGCCAATCCCCACTCCGGGTAGACCTGTGCCCAGTCCGACGACCGGGAGGTGACGTGGCGCGCCGCCCGGCGGGGCGAGCGGCCCCCGGTCGCCCCCGGCAGCGTCGCGCACCGTTCGGCCGCCAGCGCCGCCCCGGCCTGCTTGAGGTCGCGTTCGAGCCGGGCGACGTCCGCGCGGTAGTCCGCGGGGATCAGATGCATGTCGAGCACCGTGACCCGGTCGACCGCGGTGTCGTGCCCGGCGGCGACGAACAGGGTGTCGGCGGGGATCTCGATGCCCAGACTGCGCAGCCCGGCCCGCACCTCGTCCCGGTTCAGGATCGCCACGGCGGTGCGCGCGTTGGGCGCTCCGGCCTGCCCGCCGCACGCGCCGCAGTCCAGCGAGGCCTGATAGGGATTGTTCTCGGTGCTGCTGCCGTGGGCGCACAGCACCACCAGCCTGCCGAAGCCCTTGGTCAGCCCCATGGTGGTTAACGCCACTTGCGCGAACAGCACCTGTTCGTTGTGCGGCATCCGGTCCAGGCCGATCACCGTCGGCGCACTGGGGGCGACGATCTGCCGGAGCCGTCGGCGCACCCCTGCGGTCAGCGCGGGAATGAGCGTCTTTGCAGCAGCCAGAGGCGCCGCGGCCCAGCCGGCGGCCTCCGCGAGGGCGAAGGGAGCCGCAACCGACTCTTTGCCCGCGTGGAACGCCGACTCCGCCCCGGCCAGGCGCGTCACGCCCGCGGCCTCCCGCGCGACCTCCTCGGCGGCCCGGGCGGCCGGCTGTTCGGCGATGTCGTGGTTCGGCGCGATGAGCACCGGGCAGAGGTCCTGCGGCGCTCCGCCCAGCACGCCGGTGTAGCGGATGGCCACCGCGAAGAACCCGGCGAAGCCCAGCGTCTCGTAGCCGCCGAGGGCCTCCAGGTGGCGCCGCAGACCCTCCGACCGGGTGTCGATGCAGGTGACGAGCTGGGTGTGCACCGGGGCGTCGGCGTCCGACAGGCGCGGCGCGGACAGCTCCGCCAAGAGTCCATCGCGATAGTGGGCCTCGAAGGCGTTCTGCCACAACATCTCCCGAGCCGTGGGCGGTAGCGCGGCGAGCACCCGGGCGGCCGCACCGATCTCGGCGTCGCTGGCTGGGCCCAATCCCAGGACGTCGATCAGGTGGGCCGCCCGTTGCCGCGCCGAGGGGGCAGCGACGGGTTCCCCGACCCGCTTGATCCGCACCCTCCCGGGACTGCCGGCAAGCAGAACCGCCTCGTAGGTCAGCCGCATCGCCAGGTAGTCGACGACGTCGATGCCCTCGCCGCGGCCGGCGCACCACTGGATGTGGGCCGCCCAACCGGGCATCCGGGTGAGGTGGGCCTGCAGGTAGCCGATGCGGTCCTCGTCATCAACCCCGAGTCGCTTCAGCGCTTCCAGGACCGCGTCGTCGGCCCGTTGGGGGACCCGGCTCAGTTCCGCGCGGGCTGACCGGTCCACGGTGCGATCACTGGGCGCCAGCGCGCACCAGGCCGCGTAGAAGCCGTTTTCCCGTCCGGGCATCGGCCAGGCGCCGTCGCCGAAGTATGCAGCGCACCACTTCGCCGTTTGCGCGTCGACCGCGGCGGCGACGCCCGGTTCGTGATCCTCCGAGCGGGATGTGCAGCGCCGCTTGGGCTTCGGCGTTCCGCAGCCGTGCAGCATGTCCGCCCGGAGCAGTTCCAGCGGGGTGATCGTCCGGCCGCCGAACCGAAGTTCGCTTTCCGCGGCCAGGTTCGGGTAGCGCCGCTGCAGCGCACCGTCCAGGTCGGCGTCGGTGATCCTGCCTTCGCGGTGAAAGTTCCGGAAGAGACCCTCGCCGATGGTCCCGGGCATCCCGTAGAGGTCGCCGGCCCGCCGGATCGCCTGTTCGAACGGCATCCCCTCCAGCCCGGCCAGTGGATTGACCGCGATGAAGGTCTCCAATGGGTAGTGGGTCGGCACCACCCGTGCGGCGAGGGTGACGTCGGTCCTCAGTTGCGCGCGCCGGGTCCCGAGATCGGTCGATGTGGTCATGAATGTGCTCCTGTCAGCAGTGCGGACGATGGCGGGGTCGGGAGGTGACCGGCGGCGAGCGCCCTGGTGTAGAGGGCGCGCCGCAGCCGGTCGGCGCCGGGGGCCAGGCGGATGGCCGCCAGCGCGCCCAGCATGATCAGCGCGATGACGGTTGCCCCCCAGACCGCCGCGGGGTGCAGCGGGGAGGCCGGCAGTGCCGGGTCCAGGAAGGTGCCGACCGCGGTGATGATCGCCACGTAGGCGGTGGCCGCCGGCACCACGAAGCTTGCCGCCCAGAGGGCCGGCCCCACGCCGGGGCGCCGCCGCAGCCAGCCCCAGGTGACCGCGCCGCCGGTGACCCAGGCGAAGACGAGCAGCGCCTGTTCGGAGGCGTGGCTTCCGGATCCGTCCGGGACCACCGCCAGGGCAGTGGCGAGTGCGGCGGCGGGAATCGCGACAGCGGCCCCGAGGTTCGCCAGCAGTTGTCGGCGGCCCGGTGCGACCGCCCGCGGCACCGCTTCACCGCGACGGTGTGCCGCAACCGCCGACCCCGAGGACAGGAACAGCGTTGCCTTGTAGAAGCCGTGGGCGACCAGGTGGATCACCGCGGCGGCCCACAGTCCGAGCCCGCAGGTCAGGATCATGAAGCCCATCTGGGCTGTCGTCGAGTGCGCCAGCGCGCCTTTGACGTCGGGTTTGACGATCATGACCGCCGCTCCGTAGGCCATGGTGGCCGCCCCGGCGCCGATGGTCAGCGCGCGCCCCAGATCGTGGGTGGCCAGCGGCGCCATCCGGATGATCAGGATGCCGCCGGCGTTGACCACACCGGCGTGCAGCAGCGCCGAGACCGGCGTCGGGGCGGCGAGCGTGGCGGGGAGCCAGCGGTGGAACGGCACCTGGCCCGATCGCGACAGCGCCGCCAGGACCACCAGGACCCCGAGCACCGGCGCCAGCGCTCCCTCGACGGTGCCGCCGGCCCGCAGGTCGACGTTCCCCCACGTCGCCGTGGCGGCGAGGACCGCGGCCCACAGCGCCAGATCACCGATGAGGAACGCGGTGGCGGTCCTACGCACACCGTCGCGGGCGGCCGGCAGGTGCCAGTAGGTGCCCAGCAGCACGCACAGTGCGACTCCGGCGAGTGTCCAGCAGACAGCCAGAGTGATCAGGGTGGCGGCCATCGCGAGCCCGGCGGACGCGGCGGTGAGCAGACCCGCTCCCGCGACGAACCAGGCCTGCCGAGGATCTCCGGCCAGGTACCGCACGGCGAAGGCCTGAACGATCGCACTGACGCCGAAGATCAGCAGCAGCAGTACCGCGGCCAATCGGTCCACGCTGAATTCCGCGCCCACAATCGCCACGGACGCCGCCCGACCGCCGTCCGGCGAGACCGCCAGCGCCAGAACACTCACAAACCCGAGGCCGGCCGCTATCGCCCCGGCCTGCCCGAAGCGCCGCGGCGCTACGGACCCGAACACACACGCCAGAGCGGCAATCACCGCCGGCGCGATCACCAAGGCCCCTGGGAGGCCGTTCATCGTCAACATGCGATGCAGATTACGTGTGTTCTACTACGCCTGTCAATGTTCATGAATCGTGTTTCGTTACTTGCAGGTAAACGCGGCGCGGGGGTCGTCCGAGCAAAAGAAGAGGACATAAGTAGACTTTTGGTATGGCTGAGTGGACGTTCCTGACGAACCACGCCCACGCATTGATCTGCATCGCCCGCGACCCGGGCCTTCGGCTGCGCGACGTGGCGGAAAGAGTGGGCGTCACCGAGCGCGCCGCCCAGCGCATCGTCAGCGAACTGGTCGATGCCGGTTACCTGGAGCGATTGCGTGAAGGCCGGCGTAACTCCTACCGTGTCCGGCCCGACCGGCCGCTCCGCCATCCCCTCGAACACGGGCATCACGTCGGGGAGATCCTCGAAGTGCTCCACGGGCACGTTGGAGGCGACGGCCGCGCCTGAAGAATGCGCCGTCAGGGTCGTTTTGCACACTCGGGCCGCAACACGGCAAATAACAGTGCGCTCCCCCGACGCCGCTACACGTCGGGGCCGTGGTCCTCTCGGAAGCGCCGCATGCCCTCGATCTTCTCGCTCAGCGACGGCGTGGGCCCGCTGTAGAACACCCACGGCATTGTCAGGATCGCGTGGATGCCGGCCTCTTCAGCGCGGCGGTAATGCTCCGGGGTGAAGGCGTCGACCAATGGGGTGATCACGGTGAAACCCTCCATGCCCAAGCCTTTCTCGGCGCGAAGCTCACGAATCCGGTTCACCGACGCGGCGGCCTGGTCCAGACCGATGAGGTCACCGATCCATCCGTCGTTGCGCGCGGCCCGGCGCAGGGCGATGTCGGAGAGTCCGCCGGAGTAGATCGGGATTCGAGGCGGGTTGGGCGTCATCTCCAGACGGGGTGCGCGGTAGAACTCGCCCTCGAACTCCGTCCAGCCCGGCTGCCACAACGCCTTCATCAGTTCCAGCATCTCGTCGGTCCGTTTGCCGCGCCGGGCGAACTGCTGGCCGAGCAGGTCGAACTCCTCCTCGCACCACCCGACGCCCACACCGAGTTCCACCCGCCCACCCGACAGGCACGCTGCCGTCCCGATGGCCTTGGCCGCCGAATACGGATCGCGCATGGCCGGGATGTAGACGGTGGTGACGAACTTCAGCCGACGGGTGGCCGCAGACAGGGCACCGACGAGAACCCACGGGTCGGGCCATTCGGTGAACGGTTGCCAGCGGCGCTGGCCGTCGGCGGTGTACGGGTAGGGCGTTGCGAGCGTCTCGAGATTCACCACATGATCGGGAATCGCGATTCCCTCATAGCCGAGATCATCTGCGGCCCGGGCGATCTCGACGATCTCATCGAGTTTCACGAAGGCGCTGCTGACGTAGAACTTCATCGCGCATCACGGGCCCAGGCCGGCATGATGAAAACCCCTTCCGCCTCAACTGTCGGACCCTGCGCGTCGCTGATCACACCGCGCGCATAGGTCTTGTGCTCCGATTTGTGGTCTACCCAGGCCTCGACCTGCAAGGGCCCCAGTGGTGTGCCCCGCAGATAACGCACCGTGATCGTCCCGGTGAACTTCGGTTCGGTCAGCCCGGCGGAGGCGGCCTCGCCGAGAAGCTGGTCGAGCACCAGCGCGCAGATACCGCCGCGAACGGCGGCGGTCAGCGGCGCGTAGCACTCGTGCAGCCGGGCGTACTCCTGGGCGTCGACGCGCCCGAACTCGACCTGCATCCGTCAGCTCCCGAAGACCTTGTTCACAACGGCTTTCGCGCGACGGGTCACGCGCAGGTAGTTGTCCAGAAACTCCCCGCCGTCGCCGCTCTGCCACCCGGCGGCGACGGCGACGGCACTGAGCTGGCGCCCGGGCCCCGGAAGCTGGTCGGTCGGCCTCCCGCGCACCAGCACCAGCGCATTGCGGGCCCGGGTGGCGGTAATCCAGGCCTCCCTGAGCTGGGCGACGTCCTCAGCCGGCATCAACTCCGCCTCGCAGATGGTGTCCAACGCCACCAGCGTGGCGGGGTTCTGCAGCGCGGGCACCTCGTGCGCGTGACGCAACTGCTCAAGTTGCACGGTCCATTCGACGTCGGCCAGCCCGCCGCGGCCGAGCTTGGTGTGCGTGTTCGGGTCGGCCCCGCGGGGTAGCCGCTCGGCGTCGATGCGGGCCTTGATGCGGCGGATCTCGCGTACCGCCTCCGGCGAGACCCCGCCCAGGGGATAGCGGATGCGGTCGGCCATCGCCAGGAAGCGCAAACCAAGATCGGTGTCGCCGGCCACCGGGTGCGCTCGCAGCAGAGCCTGCACCTCCCAGGGCTGCGCCCACTGCCCGTAGTAGGCGGTGTAGGACGCAAGGGTGCGCACCAGCGGACCGTTACGGCCCTCCGGCCGCAGGCCCGCGTCGACTTCCAGGGGCGGGTCGTCGCTGGGCGAGCCGAGCAGCGCCCGCACCTGCTCGGCGATCGTCACCGACCACTTCACCGCCCTGGTCTCATCCGCGCCCTCGGCCGGGTCGCAGACGAACATCACGTCGGCGTCCGAGCCGTAACCCTGCTCCCCGCCGCCGAGGCGGCCCATCCCGATCACGGCGATCCTGGCGGGCGCGCCGTCGGCCGGGGTGTTGGCCCGGATCACCGCCTCCAGGGCGCACTGCAATACCGCCACCCAGACCGAGGTGAGGGCGACGCAGACCTCTTCGACGTCAAGCAGACCGAGCAGGTCCGCCGATGCCACCCGGGCGAGTTCCCGGCGGCGCAGCGTGCGTGCGGCGGCGATGGCACGGGCCGGGTCGGCGTACCGGCCGGCCGAGGCGATCAGCGCCCGCGCCACCCCGTCGGGGTCGACGTCGAGCAACTTGGGCCCGGTGGGACCGTCGGCGTACTGCTGGATCACCTCGGGTGCGCGCATCAGCAGTTCGGGGACGAACGCCGAGGTGCCGAGGACCCGCATCAGCCGTATGGCGACCGCGCTCTCGTCGCGCAGCGTGCTCAGGTACCACCGCTGGTCGGACAGCGCCTCGCTGATCCGCCGATAGGCCAGCAGACCGCTGTCGGGATCCGGAGTGTCCGACAGCCAGTCCAGCAGGCGCGGCAGCAGCACTGCCTGCACGCGGCCCCGGCGGCCGCTGGCGTTCACCAGCGCCGCCAGGTGCGTCAGTGCGCTCTGCGGTCCCTCATAGCCCAGGGCGGCGAGCTGACGTTCGGCCGCCACCGGCGACATGCCCGCGGTGAAGCCGAGCGACGGTCCCACCGACTCCAGCAGCGGTTGGTAGAAGAGCTTGGCGTGCAGCTTGGACACCCGGACGCTCTGGCGCTTGAGTTCCTCGCGCAGCACCCCGAGGGAGTCGTGGATGCCGTCGGGACGCATGTGGGCCGCCCGGGCCAGCCAGCGCAGCGCCTCGTCGTCGTCGGGGGCGGGCAGCAGATGGGTTCGTTTGAGGCGCTGGAGCTGCAACCGGTGCTCGAGCAGCCGCAGGAATTCATAGGACGCGGTGAGGTTGGCGGAGTCGTCGCGACCGATGTAGCCGCCGGCGCCCAGGGCCGCCAGCGCATCGACCGTGGAGGCCACGTGCAGCGACTCGTCGGTGTGGCCGTGCACGAGTTGCAGCAGTTGCACGGCGAACTCGACGTCGCGCAGGCCACCGGTGCCCAGTTTGATCTCGCGGTCGCGCTGGCCGACAGGTACCAGCGACTCCACCCGTCGGCGCATGGCCTGCACCTCTGACACGAAATCCTCACGCTCACAGGCGTTCCAGACCATCGGCATCAGGGCGTCGACGTAGCGTTGCCCCAGTTCGGCATCACCGACACACGCCCGGGCCTTCAACAGCGCCTGGAATTCCCACGTCTTGGCCCAGCGCTGGTAGTAGGCGACATGCGAATCGAGGGTGCGGACCAGCGCGCCGGCCTTGCCCTCCGGGCGCAGCGCCGCGTCCACTTCGAAGAACGCCTCCGACGCCAGGCGCATCATCTCCCCCGCGACCCGGGTGACGGTGGGATCGGCGTTCTCCCCGACGAAAATCACGTCGACGTCGCTGACGTAGTTCAGTTCGCGCGCGCCGCATTTGCCCATCGCGATGACGGCCAGCCTGGGGGGTGTCTTTTCTTTGCAGACTCCCGCGACGGCTACCCGCAGCGCGGCGTCGAGTGCCGCATCAGCCAGATCCGACAGGTGCGCACCCACCGTGGGGAAGGGCAGCACAGGCTCGTTCTCCACAGTGGGAGCCAGGTCCAGTGCGGCCAGGATCATCAGTCGATCGCGGTAGACCGTGCGCAGTCGCGGCATGATAACCGTTGGCGCGGTGCCGAATTCGGTGATGGCATCGGTGAAGGCCTGACGAAGTTCGGCGGGCCCGGCAAGCCGCAGGTTCCCCTCCAGCAGATGCCAGGACCCCGGATTGGCCACCAGATGATCACCGAACGCCAACGACGAACCGACCACCGCGAACAACCGGCCGCGCAGCGACGAATCCTTGCGCAGGGCGGCATCCAATTCGGACCAGTCCCCGCCGAGGGACTCGGCGAGCCGAACCAGGGTGTGCAGGGCCACGTCGGCGTCCGGCGACCGCGACAGCGACCACAGCACCTCGACATGCGAATCGGTGTCCCAGCCCAGTCCGGCCAACTGTGCGCCGGCGGACGGCTGAACCAGACCCAGCCTGCCCACACCCGGCACGCGCGGGCGCTGTGTCGAGGGTTTGGCCACGTCCATGACGCTAGCCGAACGACGATGCGGGACGAGGAACGAGTCCCGAGGAGGAGTTGGGCAATCAGAACTAGCCGAACGACGATGCGGGACGAGGAACGAGTCCCGAGGAGGAGTTGGGCAATCAGAACTAGCCGAACGACGATGCGGGACGAGGAACGAGTCCCGAGGAGGAGTTGGGCAATCAGAAC
>CAISDL010000063.1 GCA_903884065.1 uncultured Actinomycetes bacterium
ACCAACAGCCGAGAAGGCCCGACCAAGGAATAACAGGAAAAGCTGGGCAGACCAGCAGCTACCCACTGCCCGCAGCCAAAACCGACCACCCGAAAACCAGATACGTCAGCCAGTCCAGCCCATCAGTGGATCGAGGCTAAAGCCTCGCTGCCACGAATGCCGCGGCTTGATCGACCAGTCCTGCGTTGACATACGCCGCGTACTGATGCGCAGGCCAGTTGTCGACCCAGGTGTTCGGATCGAGATTGTTATTGCAGATCGGGTCGTCGGCCGTGCACAGATCGATGGTCTTGTCGCCGTACAGCGGGCTGATGGCCGACACCGGACCCAGGACTTTGCGAGTCCCGTTGCCGAACAGTGCCACAGCGGCGATGTGGTCGTCCATGCCGAGCGGCAGTGGGTTGCTATAGCCGAAGATCGGGGCCGGCACGGCGACGACGACGTCGGTGACGGCGGCGCCCAGCGAGTAGCCGCCCAGCACCAGGCGGGTGTCGGGGCAGTTGGTGGCGACGTACTGGATACGGCGGCTCATGTCGTTGGCGCCCTGGATGACTTCGGTGTCCGCCGGATAGTTCACCGCGTAGAAGCCGACGTTCTTGTCGGTCCTGCTGCGCAGTGAGTCGACGAACGCCTCACCGATGCGGCCGGTGCCCGGCGCCTCGGTCCGCCCGCGTGCGAAGACCACCTCAACCTCAGAGCACTGGGCGGCCTGTGCGGTGGGCAGTGTGACCGGCCCAAGCGCGGCCGCAGTGACGAAAGTCACTGTCAACACCGCTTTGCTCACCCGCCTCACCAGCATCAGGCCATGGTATCGACACCGAAGTCCCGGTGCCAGGCGCGAATGCTCAGAGCAGCCCCGAGACGAAGCCGGCGGCCTGGTTCACCATGCCGGTCTTCTCGTAGCTGGTGTGGGCGAACGGGTTCCGTCCCTGGGAGCAGATCGGGTCGCCATCGGCGCACAGATCGATACCCTTGCCGGCGAACGGCTCCAGCGCGGCCGAGATCGGCTGGCCGAATTTGGTGGACGGGTTTCCGAACACCGCGACCGCTGCAACCATGCTGGCCAGGCTTTGCGGCATCGGCGGTGCCGATCCGACATCACCGACCTTGGGCCCGAGTGGGGGGATGCCCAACAGCATGTCGACCACCGCGGCCCCCTGGGAATAGCCGCCGAGCACGATGCGGGTGCCAGGACAGGTCTCGGCGATCTGGGCGATCCGGTTCGTCGCGTCGCTGGCGCCGTCGGCCGCCGTCAGGAAATCGTAGCTGGCGGGGTAATTCACTCCGTAGACGCCCAGGCTGCGGCCGCCCAGGCTGGCTGCCAGCTGTTCGCTAAGTGCCTGGCCGACCCGGCCGATGCCCGCCGGCTCGCTGGTGCCGCGGGCGAACACCAACTCGACGTCGTTACATGGAGCGGCCTGGGCCGGTACCGTGGCGGCCGACAACGCCGCAGCAGCCGTCAGAAGGCACACCGAAATCCCCGAAACAAAACGCATGCGGCAATAGTCACATACCGGCGAGCGTCTGAGAAACCGCGATGCTAGAGCAGGTTTGCCACGAATACGGCGGCTTGGTTGGCACCGCCGTCGGGACCGTAGTTGCGGTGCGCCACAACGCTGTTGCCGTTAGAGCAGATCGGATCGCCCGGGTTGCAGAGGTCGATGGACCGGCCGCCGAACACCGGACTTGAGGTCAGTGGCAGGCCAATCTTCGCCGAGGGATTGCCGAACACCGCGACTGCGGCGATGTGGTCGGCGGCGGGCGGCGGGAGCGGGTTGGTGAACCCGATCCCCGGTATGGGGATGGAGGTGACCACGTCGACGACGGCGGCGCCCTGGGAGTACCCGCCGAGCACGATCCTGGTGTTGGGACAGTTGTTGGCGACCCACTGGATGTGGCCGCTGGCGTCGTTGGCGCCGTCTGCCACCGCCAGGAAGTCGTAGCTGGCGGGGTAATTCACCGCGTACACGCCGAGGCTCCGATAGCCCACCAGCCCGCGCAGGTCGTTGACGAAGGCCTCGCCGACCCGGCCGATCCCCGGATCTTCATTGGTCCCGCGGGCGAACACCACTTCGACGTCATTGCAGTCCGCCGCGTGGGCGGCAGGTGCGGGCAGCGGAATCGCGACCACCGCGGTGGCGGCTATTGCCGCGGCGACGGGCAGAAACAGAGACTGGGGGGTATACCTCACCCGTTGATTGTGGCAGAGACCGGTGAACGCATCGCTAATCGCGTGATGAGGCGGTTGGCACCGGCTCCTTGGCCCCGGCGTCCGGCCAGGACGCCGGGGCGACCTCGGCACTGCGGTCGCCCTGGCGGGCCAGCGCCAAGCCGAGCAGCACCACCACGCCGCCGACCACCTGAACACCGGTCATCTTCTCGCCGAGCATCAGCCATGCGGCCAGCACGGCGAACAGAACCTCCGCCAGGCCCACCAGCGACGCGAAACTGGGCCGCAACCGCGCCACACCGCTGATACCCAGGGTGTAGGCGATCGCGGTGGAGATGACCCCCAACAGAAGAACCGGGACCATCCAGGGGAGAGCGACCCCGGCGACCACCGCATCGTTGGCGGTGAACTGCATCGGCATGACACCGGACATCCCCAGCGCTGCGACGGCCACGGTCGCCACCACCAGACCGCCGGCGGCCAGTGTGATCGCATGCAGTCCCGAACCGTCCGCCGTCACCGCGTCGGACATCATGAAATAGCAGACCGCGCAGACTGCCGCGCCCAGGCCCCAGGCCACCCCGACGGCGTCCACCCGGGCTCCGCTGACGACGTCGAGAACCAGTGTGACCCCCACGATCGCCAGCGCCACCCCGGCCAGGGTGAGTCCACGCGGGCGCCGCCGAGTGGTAGCCCACACCCAGGCGATGACCAGCACGGGGGAGGTGTACTCGAGCAGCAGGGCGACGCCGATGGAGAGGTGGGCGACGGCGTTGTAGTAGCAGAGTTGGGCGCCGGCGACCGGGATCAGGCCGTACGCCACCACGGTGCGAGCGTGAGCGCGGGCCTCCTGCAGCCAGTCCGGTTTGACGAGAGTCGCGGCGATCACCAGGACCAGCGCACCGCCGGCGAGCCGAGCGGCGACGGCGGCGGTCGGCGACCACCCGGCCACCATCAAGGACTTGGCCAGCGGACCCGACATTCCGAAGGTGAACGCCGAGCCGGTGGCGAACAGCAGGCCGAGCCGGAACCGCTCGCTGCTGTGCGCCATGGACACCGGACACCCCTGTCATGAGTAAAGTTGGTTGACGAGCACGACACTACGTCCGGAGGGGGTCATGAGTCAAATGAATTTCACTCATGACACGGAACTGACGTTGCGGGCTGCCTGTGTTCTGGTCAACAGCGACCGGATCGATGGCGAACGGATGGGCGATCAGTCGGTGCTGGACGCCTATCTCGAGTCGTACGGCACGACCGGACGCCGCGATCGTGATGCTGCGGAACTGGAGGCGGTCCATCGGCTGCGCGGCCGGCTGGGCCGGATCTGGGCCGGCGCCCACGACGAATCAGCGACCGTCGAAGCGGTGAACGCACTACTGGCAGACACCCACGCGTCCCCGTGGCTCACCAGGCACCCGGAGATGCCCGAGTGGCACCTGCACCTGGCGTCGACCGACGATCCGCTGGAGCGGCGGATGGGGGCCGAGATGGCGATGGCGCTGGCCGACCTGATCAGGGGCGGTGAGTTGCGGCGACTTAAGACCTGCGCGGCTCCGGATTGCGAGGCGGTGTTGATCGATCTGTCGCGCAACCGTTCCAGGATGTTCTGCGACACCGGCAACTGCGGCAACCGGCAGCACGTCGCCGCATACCGGGAGCGCCGATCCAAAGACCAATGACCCGTTGTGGATCGCCGACGGGCCCGGCAGGTGAATTCGCCTAACGTCACCTGGCGTGCGCACGGCTGCCTTGGTGCTGGAAGTCACGGGCGACTCGGTCCGGGTTCTGCCGGGGCCCGGTGCGTCCGCTCACACCGGGGGGTGCCCGCCGAGGACGCTGGTCGATGCTGCCGTCGGATGGATCGACGACCCGGTGGGGCTGTTCGAGGAGCGGCCGGTCGCCGTCGCGGACCTGTGGCGATCGCTGATGGTGACGCTCGTGGGCGAGCGACGCGAGGTCATCGTGGTCGTTCATCCGCCGGACTGGCCACGGCACCGGATTGAGCGGGTGGTCGCTGCGGCCAATACGGTCGCAGAGCACGTCGAGGCGGTGGGCCGAGACCGATGGAGCGCCGAGGCGATGGAGGAACCGCGGGGTGGACACGTCCGCGATGCTCGGCCCGTTCGGCCGCGGCGTCGGCTGAAGACCGCCGTGCTGGTCGGGGGCGCGATGGTCGCACTGGCAGGCGCGGCGCTGACAGGCCGGGTCACGCCGGCGAAGGACCCGACCGGGATGGCCGTGGTCGAGGGCCGGATGGCGGTTCGGATTCCGGCGCACTGGACGGTCGAACGGGTGACCGGCGGGCCCGGATCCCGGCGTCTGCAGGTGAGCCCGCCGCGGGATCCGGCGATCGCACTCCACCTCACCGCCGCGTATGCCCCCGAGACGACTCTGGAGCAGGCCGCCGAGGCGCTCCGCCACGCGATCGCCGACGAGAAGCCGGGCGTGTTCGTCGATGTGCGCGCCCCCGTCGAGGTTGCCGGGCGTCCCGCGGCGACCTACCGGGAAATCCGACCGGGTCGGGTCGTCGCCTGGTCGGTGGTCCTCTCCGGCGCGACGCGGATCAGCATCGGCTGCCAGAGTCCGCCGGAGCGGGAAGTCGACGTCCGTGCCGCCTGTGACGACGCGGTGCGCTCGGCGAAGGAAGCGGCGTGATCACCAACGCGCATCGCTCGCTCCTGGTTTCTTCAGTGGGGGCGTTTTGACCTGCACTGATCCTCGCCGGTAGGCTGATCCGCTGGCGTGCGGTATGCCGCGGGGTCTCACCCGTAGGTAAACCGGGGGTCTCGGGTCAGTGTTGGTCGCCGAGAGCCTCCCCGACCGTCGACGTCCGACCGACACCTGGCTTTGGCCGGGATCCACCCTGATTAGAGAGGTAAGCGCTGTGCCTACATACACGCCGAAGGCCGGTGACACCACGCGTTCGTGGTACGTCATCGACGCCACCGACGTGGTGCTCGGCCGGCTCGCCGTTGCTGCAGCCAATCTGCTGCGCGGCAAGCACAAGCCGACATTCACGCCCAACGTCGACGGCGGTGACTTCGTCATCGTCGTCAACGCCGACAAGGTCGCCATCGGAGGCGACAAACTCAACAGCAAGAAGGCCTACCGCCACTCGGGGTATCCCGGCGGTCTGAGCTCGCGCACCATCGGTGAGTTGATGCAGAAGCACCCCGATCGCGTCGTCGAGAACGCCATCGTCGGCATGCTCCCGCACAACAAGCTGAGCCGTCAGATCCAGAAGAAGCTGAAGGTGTACGCGGGCCCGGAGCATCCGCACACCGCCCAGCAGCCGATTCCCTTCGAGATCAAGCAGGTGGCGCAGTGAGTGAGATCAACGAGAACGAGGTCGCCGACGTGGCTGCCGAGGCTGAGATCGCCGAGGCGGTTTCGGAGCCCGTAGCGGTTTCTGAGCCCGGCGCGGTTTCTGAGCCCGTAGCGGTTTCGGAATCCACCGTGGTTTCGGAGCCCGTCGTGGAGGCCGCACCGCGGCAGCCGATCGTCCTGGACCGGCCGATCCAGACCGTGGGTCGCCGCAAGGAGGCTGTGGTCAGGGTTCGCCTCGTGCCCGGCACCGGACAATTCCACCTGGACGGGCGCACGCTCGAGGCGTACTTCCCCAACAAGGTGCACCAGCAGCTCATCAAGGCGCCGCTGGTGATCGTGGACCGCGTCGACAGCTTCGACATCCATGCCCACCTCGACGGCGGCGGTCCGTCGGGACAGGCCGGCGCGCTGCGGTTGGCGATCGCCCGCGCGCTGATCCTGGTGCAGCCCGAGGACCGTCCGGCTCTGAAGAAGGCCGGCTTCCTCACCCGGGATCCGCGTGCCATCGAGCGCAAGAAGTACGGGCTGAAGAAGGCGCGCAAGGCGCCGCAGTACAGCAAGCGCTGATCGACAGCGACGAAACCCGCCGGGTGTGTTCCCCAACGCACCCGGCGAGTTTTTTCGCGCTTCCGGTGCGGACGCCGGCGCATCGGGATGCGGACTGACCTCGTGATTTGGGGTGTTTATAGCGGTGTGAAAGGTTGATGCCATGGGCCGACTGTTCGGAACCGATGGTGTGCGCGGTGTCGCGAACCGGGAACTGACCGCCGAGCTCGGTCTGGCACTGAGCGCGGCTGCCGCCCGCCGACTCGCACCCGCCACGTCCGGACACCGCTTCGCGGTCGTCGGACGGGACCCCCGGGCCAGTGGCGAGATGCTGGAAGCCGCCGTCGTAGCCGGCTTGACCAGCGAGGGCGTCGACGCGGTGCTCGTTGGAGTGCTGCCCACCCCGGCGGTGGCCTTCCTGACTGCGGCCTATCACGCCGACTTCGGCGTGATGATCTCGGCGTCGCACAATCCGATGCCCGACAACGGCATCAAGATCTTCGGTTCCGGCGGCCACAAACTGGACGACGATGCCGAGGACCGTATCGAGGAGCTGGTCGCCGAGGGACCCGGACTACGCCCGGTCGGCGCCGCGATCGGCCGGGTTCGAACGGCCCCCGATGCTCTTGTCCGCTATCTCGAGCATGTGGTCGGTGCCGCGGCCAGTCGGCTCGACGGCCTGACAGTGGTGGTCGACTGTGCCAACGGCGCCGCCTCCGAAGCCGCCCCCCGGGCCTACGCGGCAGCGGGCGCGCGCGTCATCGCGATCAACGATCAGCCCGACGGGCTCAACATCAACGACGGCTGCGGCTCGACCCACCTGGACCCGCTGCGCGAGGCGGTGCTCGCCCATGGTGCAGATCTGGGGCTTGCCCACGACGGCGACGCCGACCGTTGCCTGGCCGTCGACGCGGACGGTCGGATCGTCGACGGTGACGCCATCATGACGGTCCTCGCCCTTGCCATGCACCAGGCGGGTGAATTGGCCTCCGACACCCTGGTGGCCACCGTGATGAGCAACCTGGGGCTGCACCTGGCGATGCGGGAGGCCGGAATCACCCTGCTGACCACCGCGGTCGGAGACCGCTACGTTCTCGAAGAGCTCCGGGGCGGTGAGTACAGCCTCGGCGGCGAGCAGTCCGGTCACATCGTGATACCGCAGTTCGGCACCACCGGCGACGGCATTCTCACCGGTCTGCTGCTGATGGCGCAGATGGCCCGGACCCGATCCTCGTTGGCCGCCCTGGCCGCGCCGATGCGGTCCATGCCGCAGATCCTGATCAACGTGGCGGTCGCCGATAAGGCCACGGTCGCCGAGGCACCGGCGGTCCGTGACGCTGTCGCCCGGGCTGAAGCCGAACTCGGTGACACCGGCCGGATTCTGCTGCGACCGTCGGGCACCGAACAGATCGTGCGCGTCATGGTCGAGGCGGCCGACGAGGACACCGCCCGCCAACTGGCTCACCGCGTCGCCGAGTCGGTCAGCGCTCAGGACTGACTGCCGGGAGCCGGCGGAGGACTGACTGCCGGGAGCCGGCGGAGGACTGACTGCCGGGAGCCGGCGGAGGACTGACTGCCGGGAGCCGGCGGAGGACTGACTGCCGGGAGCCGGCGGAGGACTGACTGCCGGG
>CAISDL010000064.1 GCA_903884065.1 uncultured Actinomycetes bacterium
ACCAACAGCCGAGAAGGCCCGACCAAGGAATAACAGGAAAAGCTGGGCAGACCAGCAGCTACCCACTGCCCGCAGCCAAAACCGACCACCCGAAAACCAGATACGTCAGCCAGTCCAGCCCATCAGTGGATCGAGGCTAAACGACCGTTGTCGCGGTCCGCGGATCAGCGCTTTTTGGGATGCAACGCGGACTCGGTGGAAGAGGCTTGATCGGCTTTGGCGTTCTTGGCCGCTCGTTTCTCTTTCAGAGACTTCCCGGACTTTTTCGCCATTGCTTGGCGAGGAGATTTGTCAGACATCACTGGCCCTCTACACATAGGGGGCCTGGCCGGTCCCGATCACCTGACCCTACGCGCAGAAAGACCCGGTGCACGCGAACAAGCGGGATCGAGAGGAGTAAGGGGCCTAGGCTCTGTCAATGGGGGTCAACGGCACACAGCTCCCCGCCCGGATACGCACCACCCTGTCCGGCACCGGGAACCCGGCGCTGTTCTTCGTCCACGGGTTCGCCTGCGACGGCACCGACTGGCGCGTCCAGGCGGACTTGTTCGCAGCCACGAACACCGTGATCACCTGTGACCTGCCCGGCCACGGCGAGAGCACCGTGGCCGCAACGGAATACACCATCGCGTCCTGCGGCGCGGCCGTGGTCAGCGCCCTCGCGGAACTCGCGATCCCCCCGGCGGTCCTGGTCGGTCACAGCATGGGGTGTCGGGTGGTACTCGAGGCCGCGCGGCAGCGGCCAGAAGTCGTGGCGGGGCTGGTCCTGCTCGACGGCAGCCGCATCGCCGAAGGTGACCCGGTGGCCGCCTCGAGTGCGATGGCCGACGAACTCGACGGCGCGGGTTACCAGCGATTCGTCCGCGCGTTCTTCGGATCGATGTTCGTGCCGGCCAGCGATCCCGCCATGGTGTCCGCCATCACCGAACGGGCCCTGCGTGTTTCGCCGGAAATTGGACGGGCGCTGATGGCCGACGTGGCCGGCTGGGACGCCGGCGAAGCAGTGGGCGCACTGGATACGGTGCGGGTTCCGTTGCTGGCGATCCAGAGCACCACGATGGATGCAGCGCGGCAGCGGGTGTCGCTGCAGCCCGAGACCACGTCACCGTGGCTCGACCTGATCCGTGCGCACGTACCGACGGCGATCATCGCGAGGTTGTTCGGAACAGGCCACTTCCCACAGCTGGAACGGGCCGATGAGGTGGCGGCGTTGATCGCGGCATTCCTCGGAAGGAAGCGAATCCAATGAGCCGATGGTTAGTGACCAACGTCCCGGCAGGGCTGCTGCTGCTCGGGCTCATCGTCGTCATCGTGGGAGCGTCGATAGCCGCAGGGGCCTACGTGCGGCGCCGGTTTCCTCATCTGAGCGGGGATACCCCCAACGATGTCACCAAGTTCGCGTTCGAAGTCGTGGCGGTCGTGTTCGCGTTCGTCGTGGGTTTCCTCGCGTCCGATCTGTGGGGTCAGATCAGCAGCACCGACGACAAGGTCCGCGGTGAAGGCGCCGCCGCGGTGCAACTGGCCCGGGATTCGACCGTGTTCGACGCGGGTGACGGGGACCGGATCCGGCAGAGCCTGCTGGACTACGGGCGCGCGGCCGAGGCTGAGTGGCCCCTTGCCGCCAACGGCCAGTCCTTCCCGGCGGCCGATGACGCCTTGGCGCGGCTCTACCTCACCTACGAGCAGGTCACGGCCCGCACCGACAGCCAGAAGACTTTACTGTCAACGTCTTTCGCGAACCTGGACGAACTCAGCAAAGCCCGTACCGAGCGTTTGCTCACTGCGCGCACTGACGAGGGGCCACCCTGGCCCCTGTGGGCGGTCGTCATCCTCACGAGCGGGCTGGTGCTGGGTTGCGCGATCGTCTACGGCGTCGAGAAGCCCAGGATGCACTCCGCGATGCTGGCCACCGTGGGCGCATTGGTGGCGGCGAACGTGTTCCTGGTTCTGCAGTTGTCGCACCCGTTCATCGGCGAGGTCGGGACGTCACCGGAACCCCTGCGCGAAGCGGTTCGCGTGCTGCAGACGCCCTCGCGTTAGGTGACCGGACTGCAACGTCGGGGCGTTGGGTGGGTGGTGAGTACACCGTGGTCCGACAGTTCCCATAGGACCGTTGCGTGGCCGTTATCGAAGTGATGCCACCTGCTTCGCGCGGCGTCAAAGCAGCAGTGCAGTCACATTGTTAACATCACGCCGTGCAGGACTCGGGGACCAACGGCGACCGGAGAGCACGGCCGGTTTCCCGGCGTAACGCACTCCGCTACGCCACCGCCGTGTCGGCGCTGACCGGTTTGGGTGCAGCATCGGCAAGTGTCGCCACGCCCACCGCGGCGGCCGGTGCTCCGATGCTGATCGACTACGCCATGCGCCAGATTCCCGCGGCGGACATCCGTGCCGCCGGCTATTCCGGGGTGATCAACTACGTCTCGACATCGCGGCCCGGGTCGTCCTTCGGCGCCAAGCCGATCACCCGGCCCTACGCCGAATCGCTCACCGCCGCAGGGCTGGTGATCGTCAGCAATTACCAATACGGCAAGCCGGGCGGAACGGCACCATCGGACTTCACCCGGGGGCTCGCGGGCGGTGTCGCCGACGCGCGTACCGCCTGGCAGTTACATACCGCCGCAGGTGGCGCCCAGAGCGCGCCGATCTTCTTCAGTGTCGACGACGACATCAGCCGCGACACCTGGAACACTCTGGCGCTACCGTGGTTTCGCGGGATCAACTCCGTGCTGGGGGTGCAGCGCACCGGCGTCTACGGAGGAATCGATGTGTGCCGGTGGGCAGCTGCCGATGGCGTCATCGGCAATTCCCGCGCGCCCGGCTATCGGTGGGCCTGGCAGACCCGCGCATGGTCTGGCAATGAGATCTACCCCGCCGCAGTTCTCTACCAGCGCGTGGTGAGCACTGCGTCGAACCCAGGCCCGGTGGTCGGCGGGATCGAAGTCGACGTCAACGACGTCCTCGCCCAGGATTGCGGGCAGTGGAACCTGCACCCCTGATGATCCGTTCGTTTGTGGAGGCGATAGGAGGGGCGGCACCCTGATGAAGACGCTCTCGACGGCGACGGGGATGAGCGCGGTTGTGCTGAGCATCGCACTGGCCGGTTGCGCCCCCAGGACCGAGGTGGCGTCGCCGTCGTCCACGCAGGCCTCTCCGACCGTCAGCGTCGGATCTCCCGACCCCGGCGCCACCACGTTGAACCAGTACATCGTCAACAACAAGATCGCCGAGACTCGCTTCACGCGTGGGGAACCGGGCACACCCAAGATCGAATTCCCGTTCCCGCCCGGGTGGGGAACCGCCGGGGACCGGACCCCGGAGTGGGCGTACGGCGCCATCGTCTACGACAAGCCGAAGGATCCCGAGGACCCGCCGTACATGGTCGCGATCGCCTCCAAGCTCACCGGTGACGTCGATGCGGCCAAGATCCTGGAATACGCACCGGGGCAGTTGAACAAGATGCCCGACTTCGCGCCGTTTCATGATCCGGCGAAGGATTCCCTCAGCGGATTTCAGGCCATCGACTACGCCGGAACCTATGTCCGCAAGGGCAAGCCGCGGGTGATCGGCCAGCAGACGATCGTGGTTCCCGGCAAGGACGCCCTGTTCGTGCTGCAACTGAACGCCGACGCCCCCGAAGGGGAGAAGCAGACGGTGATCGACGCCGCGAAGTTCATCGCCGAGCACACCAAGATCAGCGCCCCGTCCTGATTGCCCCAACCGACCGAGCCTTCAGGACGGAGAAGACATGGCACACCGATTCACCGGGGCCGCAGCGGTCGTTGCGGTGAGCGTCGGTGGGCTGCTGGTCTCGGCTCAGCTCCTCACCGCGCCGCCGGCGCACGCGTGCCCGGAGGGACAACTGCAGGACACGGTCACCGGGATGTGCTGGTCGCAGTCCGGCCAGGGCCAGGCCTACGGAGCGCCGGGCGACGGCCCGTGTCTGCCGGGCCGACTGGGTAACTGCGTGGGCACCCTGCAGAAGAGTTCTCCCTCTACCGGCGGCGGGCACAACTCCGCGGTGCCGTGCGGCTTCGGACCAGACAGCGGGTTCCCCTGCGGTTACTGGTGAATCAGTAGCGCTTTCGCGCGCCGTTCACCCGCTATGTGCCCTGCGGGATCACCGTCGGCCGCGCCGACCGCCGCCGCGGAATGCGGTCTGTGATGGCACTCAGCGAGTTGACCATCCTGTTGAGCGTGTCGACGGCAGACTCAAGGGTGTCGGCGGTCGGCGTCAACGTCTCTACGGCGGGCTGCAGCCGACTCAGGATCTCAGCGGTTTCGGTGAGTTGCTCCAGAGGTCCATTCTTGGCCGTCAGCTTGTCGATGATGCCGTCGTCGACGAACATCCGCTCGACAATGCCGTCCTGGGCGAACATCCGCTCGATCGGCCCGTCCTCCTCGAGCAGCCGATCTATCAGCCCACCGGGCGCCAGCATCCGCTCCAGCGAGCTGTCTTCGAGGGAGACCCGGTCGAGTATCCCGCCGGGCGCGGTCAAAAGGTCGACCACCCCACCCGGACGCGTCAGCTTGTCCGCCGGGCCACCGCGGGCCAGGAGACGCCCCAACGCCCTGTCGTTCTCGGTCAACTCGGCAACGCGGTTGGCACCGACGATGGCACCGCGCAGCGGGAAGAGGTCGGTGATCGGGTCCACCGTCTGCGAGCCTTGGTAACCCAGGGAATCCTTCACGAACCCGAGCGCGACGCCCGCGACGGCGAGTCCGGCGTCGGCCGCGGCGATGCCGGCCCGGGCAGGTGCCAGCGCTGCTTCGGCGATGAATTTGCTGATGTTCACGCGGACAAGCGTATGGCCCGTTGTCGTCTCCGTGCGCGAAATGAGAGGACGTTCAAACCGGACGGAACCGACCGCGGCCGGCTGCTCACACGGTCGCGCCCGCGCGACCCCGTTTGCGCTTGTCCCTGGCGGCCTCGATCGCCGCATGCCACAAAAGCCGCATCGACTGGGTGAGTTGGTGTCCGGCAATGGTCTGCTTGGACAGCAGAACGGTGGCCGAGGCTCGGGTGGCCGCCGACGCCTTGGAGATGTTGCCGGAGTCGAACGGCGGCTGGGGGTCGTACTCGATCGCGAGCTGGATGGCCTTGGCTCGGGCGTCACCACCGATCTGCCCGGCGAGCCACAGACCCAGGTCGATGCCGGCCGAGACCCCGGCGGCGGTGACTATCCGGCCCTCCCGGACGATGCGTTCGTCGCTGACGGGCGTGACACCGAAGGTGCGCAGCATCGGTACCACCATCCAATGTGACGTCGCGCGCGTGCCGTTGAGCACACCGGCCGCAGCCAGTATCAGCGATCCCGAACACACCGACGTCGTCCACTTTGCCGTCTGGTGGGTCCGGCGCACCCATTCGAGCACCTTCTGGTCCTGCGCGTGCTCGAACGTCGACATGCCACCGGGCACCACAATGATGTCGGGCGAGGGTGTTTCGTCAAATGAGTGGGTGGCTCCGATGACCAGGACGCCGGAGTCGGCGGTGATCGGGCCGGGTTCGTGCCAGACGAACCGGACCTCGGTGTCCGGCAGGTTGCGTAACACCTCGTAAGGGCCGATGAAGTCCAGGGCGGTGTATCCCGGGTAGAGCACGATGGCGATCTGGGTCATGGCTTCTCCTCCATGTCTAGGCGAACGTCTTGCGGTACTGGCGTCTACGCCACGAACCCCACGAATCAGGACACCGAGCTCCCGTCAGCCCGCCGCCGCGGCACCGCGGCACCGACCGGCGCGGCCAGATTGCGGCCCTTGGTCTCACCGATGCGCAGCAGCGCGACGATCGTCACCAGGCCACAGCCGATGGCGATCAGCACCAGCGGCGTGCTTCGAGGACCCCCGGCGAGCAGGCTGGCCGCCAGCAGCGGCGTGAACCCGGCGCCGATCAGCGCCGCCAGCTGGTAACCCAGCGACACCCCCGTGTAGCGGACCTCGGTGTCGAACATTTCCGACAGCATCGCGCCCAGTGGGCCGTACATCGCCGCCTGGATGATCTGGCCGATGACGACGGCGATGATCAGGCGCGGCGTCGACCGGCTGTCCACGAGGACATACATCGGATAGGCGTACAGCACGATAGCGACGGCCCCGGCCAGCATGACCGTCCGGCGACCCAGCCGGTCCGATAGCGCGGAGAACAGCGGGATGGCGACCAGCACCGCCACACCGCCCCACAGTTTCGCGGACAAGACGTCCCGCATCGGATAGCCGATGTTGCGCGTATAGCTGAGCATGTAGGTACTCAGCAGAGCGGTCAGGCCGAAGGATCCGATCCCCGCGGCGCAGGTCAGCAGCAACGGCCCCGGCCGGCGGAGCACTGCCGTCAGCGGAATGGCCTTCTTGCCGGCACCAGCGGATTCGAGCGCCTCCATGAACACCGGGCTCTCCGAGACCGCGGAGCGCACGTAGAGTCCGATCACCAGCAGGGCGGCGCTGAGCAGGAACGGCACCCGCCATCCCCACGACATCAACTCCGCGTCGGGCAACCCGGCCAGGGCCGTGACGACGACCGTCGACAGCAATCCGCCGATGGCCGAACCCATCTGCGCGATACCGTTCCAGCGGCCGCGGGTGGACGGCTGGGCGTGCTCGGCGACCATCAGGGTGGCGCCGCCCCATTCGCCCCCGACGGCGATGCCCTGCCCGACGCGAAGCAGCACCAGCATCACCGGTGCCGCGCGGCCGATCATCTCGTAGGTGGGCAGGCATCCGATCAGAAAGCTGGCGACACCCATCAACGTCATCGTGGTGACCAGGGTGCGTTTGCGTCCCAGCCGATCGCCCAAGTGGCCGAACAGGATTCCGCCCAAAGGCCGGGCGACGTAGCCGGCCGCCAGGGTGCCGAACGCGGCCACCGCCGCCGCAGAAGGATCGGAACCGGGGAAGAACAGCCGGTCGAACACCAATGCGGTCATCGTCGCGTACAGCAGGAAGTCGTAGTACTCCACCGTCGTGCCGGCCAGGCTGGACAGCGTGATCCGGCGAAGGTCGCGGGACTCCGTTGTCACGGCGGGCTCCCTTCCTCAGCTCACGAGCGGCCGGACAGCTCACACCCCGGTCCTACAGTCGAACATCCAAGTCCATCTGACAAGTACGGCTCTTCAACGGCACGCCGTCCTCGACCGACTGGACGTCGATCTGGCCGTCGCGGCCTGTCATGATCGACGAGGTAACTCGACGAGAAGGACTGGTGGGAAGCGATGACCGAGATTCCACTTCGGCTAGACGGCACCCGCGCCTACGCGCAGGGCGAAATCTTCCTTTTGACCAAAGCGGGCGATCGCCTGAATGCCCTCGTGTACAACACGACCGGATTCGGACCGTGCCCCGCGGCCGAGTTCGCCGCCCTCGATGTCACCCAGATCGCGAAGGACACCGGATCGGACCTCGCGTGGAAGAACCCGCGACGGTATTGGATGATGGACACGCTGCAGATCAACATCGTCGGCGAGCCTGCGGAATTCGGCGGGGTGACATTCAATCTCATCGCCAAGATGGAGATGCCGGCCAGCTTCGATACCAATCAAGATCAGTCGGCTCAGGCGTACCGTCCGGCGCAGATACGCCGTGTCAGCATCTACGGGTTTCGCAGCGGCAAGCCGGTTTTCCTGCTGCGGTCACCGGATGCCATCACCTGGGTCATGCAGTCCTTCACCGATCACGTGGATCCGGCACTGACGGAATCAGCGCTCCCGGATCTCGGTTCTCGACTCACCCTTGCCGAGGGGTGGCAGTTCAAGGCGACGACACTCGACCAAGACCTGACAATCACCACGAACGGACTCGCGAACATCGTCCCGGACAGTCTTTCCAACATGTACCAAGGCTGCCTCGACGGCGTGAACAACTTCGACCCATGGGGTTAGCTGTGCCGCCTGGCTATCTTCTGGTCGGTCACGATGTACGACGCCGAGGGCTATCGCCACCCTCGGTGGCGACGGCCTTGGCCCACCGGTAGTCGGCCTTGCCCGACGGTGAACGCAGGACCTTCTCGACGCGGATGACGGCCTTGGGGGTCTTGTATTTGGCGATGTATTGCTTGCACGCGTCAGCGAGTTCGGCGTCGGTGGCGGATTTGCCTTCGGCGAACTGCACGATCGCCACCACCTCGTTGCCCCACACCAGCGCACCCCGTCGATGGTGGGGAACGTGCGGGCGGTCTTGTCGGCGTCACCCAGGTAGCCCAGCGGAACCCAGCCCTTCCGCGCCAGCCAGCCCTCACCGTCGCCGGGCCGCAACACCGTGCTGCAGTCGGCGGAGACCACCGCGGTTCCCTCTTCCGCGGAAAAGGTTGCGGTATCTGTCGGCGCGACAGTGTCTTTCGACGAGATCGTGGCCAACAGGACGCCGGACTCCGAGGAGCCCCATTGGGCAGCCCCGTGCATCAGCGGCGGAATCAACACCACCGAGCGGGTGCCGCCGGATTCCCGCACCTGCGCGACGAGTTCGTCGTAGGACTCCAAGTCCTTGTCTGCGCCGAAAGGCCGGCCGCCCATGGTCGAGATGAAGATGTCGTTCTGACGCTGCGGCGCGAACTCGCCCGCGTGGCCAGAGCGCGGGCGTTGGCATCGGCCAATAGGTAGATCAACTCCTGCTCGACATAGCGGTAGTTGATGGTGAACGGCGCCAACCGGGCCCGGTAACCGGAGGCGACGGTGTGGAAGATCGTCGACAGATTGAAGCTCATCGGCCGATCGCTGCGCGGCATGCCTTCGCGCGGTCAGGGTTTCGTGCTTATTGTCATCTTCCGGCCCGGACGCAGCTAGCGTTTTAGCCCGGGTCAGTGCGGGACGCACCAGAACAACGTATGGAGGTGGAGTGCGTTACGTAGCTATCACGGCGTGCCCGACGGGCATCGCTCACACGTACATGGCGGCGGAGAAACTGCAGATGGCCGCCTCCGAGGCCGGCCACGAGATCAAGGTCGAGACCCAGGGCTCGATTGGTGCGGAGAACGTCTTGACCGCCGCGGACATCGCTGCGGCCGACGCGGTCATCATCGCGGCGGACAAGAACGTCGAACTCGACCGTTTCGCCGGCAAGAAGGTCCTCACAGTGGGGGTCGCCGACGGTGTCCACAAGCCCGCTGAACTGCTTGACCGCGCGATCAACGCGCCCGTTCAAGGAGGAACCGCCGCCGTCGCGATGGAAGAGAAGGGCGGCCTGGGACAGACCCTGTACCGCGCCCTGATGGCCGGCGTCTCGCCGATGATTCCCTTCGTTGTCGTCGGTGGCCTTCTCATCGCCGTCAGCCTTTCGCTGGGCGGCACCCCGGACCCCTCAGGTGGCCTGGTCGTGCCCGAGGGCACCTTCTGGTGGAAGATGCTGCAAATCGGCACCATCGGCTTCAAGCTGATGATCCCGATTCTGGCCGGTTTCATCGCGATGTCGATCGCCGACCGGCCCGGGTTGGTCCCCGGCATGATCACCGGCATCGTGGCCAACACCGGAGAGCTTTACGGCTCGGAGGCGGGTTCGGGATTCCTCGGGGCGATTGTGGCCGGCTTCCTGGCCGGGTACGTGACGTTGGCGATCAAGCGCGTGAAAGTGCCCAAGTTCATGGCCGGCATCATGCCGATCATCGTCATCCCGTTGTTCGCCACAGTCGTTTCCTCCCTTGCCTTCATCTACGTGCTGGGCGCACCCATCGCCGGCCTTTTCACCGCTCTGACGAACTGGCTGTCGGGGCTGACGGGCGCTAACGCCGTCGTGTTGGGCGTCATCCTGGGCTTGATGATCGCCTTCGACATGGGCGGTCCGGTCAACAAGGTGGCGTTCCTGTTCGGTGTCGGTCTGATCGCCACCGGCCAGACCGCACCGATGGGCATGATCGGCGCCGCGATCGCCGCCCCGCCGATCGGTCAGGGCCTGGCCACCGTGCTGCGCCGCAGGCTCTACGACGACTCCGAGCAGGAGTTGGGCTTGGCCGCGATGTTCATGGGCTTCTTCGGAATCACCGAGGGCGCCATACCTTTCGCCGCTGCCGATCCCGCCCGTGTCATCCCGGCCAACATGGTCGGTGGAGCCGTTGCCGGCGCCACCGCCGCGCTTTTCGGTGCGACCAACGCCGTCCCCCACGGCGGCGGGATCGTCGCTCTCCTGGGAGCGGTGCACGGCGTTCCCGGCTACCTGATCGCGATCGCCCTGGGTTCCACCGTGACTGCGCTGATGACCCTCGGCCTCAAAATGCGCCACCGTGCCAAGACCGCTGAGACGCCCGAGGCCGCGCCGCTTGAGAAGTTGGAGCAGCCCGTCGGGTCCGGCTCGGGTGCAGCCCAGGCCGCCACCGCCGTGGCCATCGCCCCGGCCAAAGTTGGCCTCGCCCAGTACATCACCGCGGAGACGGTCGCCGTCGAGCTGACCGCGACCGACCGGGACGCTGCCATCGCCGAGCTGGTCGGCATCGCCGCCCGGACAGGTAAGGTCAACGATCCGGCCACAGTGGTCACCAGCGCGCTGGCCCGCGAGGCGACCGTGAGCACCGGCCTCGGCGATGGGATCGCGATTCCCCACGCCAAGACCGATGCGGTCTCCGAGCCGGTCGTGGTGTACGCGCGCTCACGCGCGGGCATCGACTGGTCCAGCCGCGACGGAAAACCCGCCACGGAGCTGTTCTTGATCGCGGTGCCCGAGCAGGCCGCCGGTGACGCTCACCTGACCATCCTGGGCGCGTTGTCCCGCAAGCTGGTCAACGCGCAGTTCCGCTCCGAGCTGTCCACCGCCGGACCGGACCGGGCCTATGAACTGCTCTCCGATGTCCAGTAGACGGATAACCCAACCCTGATGCACTTGGAGCGCCGTCCGCTGAATGACCGGGGTCAGCCCGGCTTTCCCGGCTGATTGAGCAATGCCGACAGGTCCAGGCCGGACAGGCCCTGGCCGGAGGGTTCCGTGCCGGGCAGCGTCAGATTCAGTGCCGACAGGTCCCCGTTGGCGAGTTGGGTCATCACCGCCGGGCATTGCGTCTGGATGACGAATCCGGCGACCATGCCCGTCAGCGTCGGCGTCAAGCCGGTGTTGCCCTGCAATTCGGACAACGTGGTGGCCAGCGACGAGCCCGGCTTGACCAGACTTGGGCAGATCGACTGTCCGAACTTCTCGACTGTGGCGCTGATCGGGCCGCTTCCGGAGTCGTTCGCCGCCTCGCCGGCGCCGTCCGAATCCGCCTGTGCCGGAGGAGCTCCCAGTAGCGTCGCGGCGAGAGCCGTGACTGCCAACAGCGGTGCGGATCGCATTGTGCCCGAAGAACGAATCGATTTCACTTGCGTAACACTGGGTTATCAGAGTCACATTTCCGGCGCGGTCAGATAAAGGTTTGCCTTTAAGGCAATTTCTTATCGGCGCCCACAACGTCAGCAGGTGTGCACCATCGCACGCAGGCTCTGCCGGACGTGGGATTTCCACCAGCGCGTAGGCCAGCGCATGGGCTGGAAGGTTCGCACACACTCTGTGACGGCCACCCGGTCGTACCGAGGTAGACCAATAGCCCGCGCTCCAGCCGCAGCATCTCGGTCGTGTCAGTTAGTCCATTGGTTCTATTGGACTGCAACGGGATTCGGGCCCCTGATTTCGCCGAAGAGGCGCATCGTCAATCAGCTTTGGCCGCTGCTATCGATAACGCAAGTGAAGCGCCCGCGCCCGCGCGTTGTTGAACCTGTCAATGACAAACGTGGGGAACTCATGTTCCATGTAACTTGCGCGCGGGTTTCCACTGGCGAAGACGGCGCTGCGGGAAAGCAGTGCCGCTCGCGTCGTCTCCGAGGATAATCTGTGGCAGCCCGAAGCGACCGGAGAGGCGGAGT
>CAISDL010000065.1 GCA_903884065.1 uncultured Actinomycetes bacterium
GAAAGGCCCGGCCCCAGGAACGCCCGCCCACCCCGGCGACACGGGGCACCTAAACGCGCCATCAGGCCAAAATTGCTACCGCTCAGCGACTTTCACGCGCCAACGCCCCCGAACCCCACCGGCACGAAAAATCGAGGCTAGGTCCCCGCCGTAACTCAGGCCCACCCGCAGCATCGTGGCTTGCGGCGCTCAGATCACCGTCGCCGGTTCTCAGGTCGGCGTCAGCGTGATCTGGAACACCTGGTTCGACGCACCGGTCGCGCTGCCGGTATCGGTCGTGGTCGTCGACACCGTTGAGTAGATGCCGCCGAACATGTAGCCGACCACGGTCGGGCCGTGCAACGCGTGCACCGGGATGACGCCGTTGCGATAGGTGGGCAACGCCGGGTTGCCGAAGAAGGCCGCGGTTGCGCCGTAGTTGCCGGTGCCGTCCGCTGTGACGGCCGGGATGGGCGACATGATGTATTCCTGGAAGGATCCATCGCGCGCCCGAACGAGTGAGGTCACATCGTCGACCCACGGCAGGCTGGTGTCCTCGGTGAGTTGTCCAGCGGAGTAGTCATAGAGGCTGATGCCGCCGAGCAGGATGTCGTACATCGACCGTGAGCACCGGTCGAAAAGCGGGATGTCGGCCGTTGTGTATTGGCTGAAGAACTGCTGGTAGGCCGCATCGACCCGGGCCTGCCCGCCCGGCCCGATGATGATCGGCGCCTGATAACCGGTGCCGTCGTCGCCGGGGGTGAACACGCCGCCCAGGTAAGCCAACTCCGCTTGTCCGCCACTTCCTGTGAAACTGACAAGGTTGCCGTCCCTGCGCCGGAAATTCACCGGATCGCGCTGCGCCTTGTAGCCGGCGATGGCAAGTTTCCTGCCGGTGTCGATGATGCGGAAGCTGCGAATTTCGTCGGTGTAGACCTGGCTGATGGTGGCCGTCGCTCCGTTGTAGCCGCCCTGGAAATTATGTCCGAAGACGAGATAGGTCCTGCCGTTCAGGGCCCCCATTCCCCCGCCTGTCACCTCTAGTACAGGATCGGAGATCTGCCTCAGTTTGACGCGGTCGGCCACATCGCCACCGTTGATGACCGCCTCCGCCAAGCCCTTGATGCTCAGGGCTGTCAACGTGTCGTAGGTCCTGAAGTCGCGGGTGAACGCAGCCAGGGAGGCGCCGGTCACATCGACCTCGCTGTCGCGGCTGGCGGTGATGGTGCTGCCGTCGATGGCGGTGATCGTTGTTCCGGGCGGGAAGATCTCCTGACCTGACGGGAAGGGCAGAACTCCCGAAACGGATTGCCCTACAGCCAGATTCTCCAGCCCGCTGGTGACGGTGATGTTCTTGCTCTTCAGGCTGACGTCGCCGGTGAAGCTCACCGTGCCGGGCACGGAGTAGCCGCCGACGGTGTAGAGCGTGTCACCCTTCTGGTAGAACTGCTGGTCGGCCGCGCTCAGGGGGTCGGAGATGGCGGTCGGCACATCGGTCTGGCTCCACGGCCGCGACCAGACTTGCCAGTTGACCGGGTTGATGACGTAGATGACGCCGTTCTGGAAACTGGGCGGGAAACTCTCCTCGCCGCTGGGTGAGAAGTTGTGCAGGCCGTTGGTTCGGCCGCCGAACACCAGCCACAGGCCGCTCGGATAGTCGCGCGTGGGCGACACCTGGGCGTAAACGCCGCCCTGGATCCCCGGTAGGTCGGCGATGCCCGGGGCGCTCACCGGCGAGATGTTCAGTGTGTAGGGCAGGTTCTCACTGGTGCCGTTCACCGGCGTGGGCGACGTGGCCGTCGGCACGGGTGGCGGGGCTGGCAGGCCGCCCTGCGGCACGGTCACGAAGGAGGTGGGCAAGTCGTCGGCGGCGCCGTTGAGGACCAGCGGCGTGGGGACCGGGATGGTCACCGAGCCGACGTACACCGTCCCGGTGCTTCGCCTGCCCGGCACCACCGAGCCGGTGAGGGCGGTTGTGCCCGGCAGCGCAGTGATCTGGTCGACGTCACCGTTCAGTTCACGCCAGACGTTGACGCCACCGCCGCCGATGGCTGCCAGCCTCACCCGATCCCCGCTGGAATCGGTGAAGGTCAGGCTTTTGCCCACCGCGAACAACCCGTAGAAATCGCCGCCGGCCGTGTCGTCGTTGTCGCCGTCGAACGTGGCGCCGAGACTCGGGTTGCTCAGGTCGCCACCGCCGGTCAAGGGGTTCGAGTCGGGGTTGCCGTTGATGATCGGCAATTCTCCGTTGATGACAATGCGGTAAAAGGCGCCCCGCCGCAAAGGATGGGCAAGTGTCAGGGTGACCTGCGATGAGGTCGTCGAGGTAGGGGTGTACTCGGCGGCGACGACTCTCAGCGACGGACCGCTGGACGTCACCATCTCTGGATTGCCGAAGTTCGGTGCGGTGATGCGGTAGTTGGCCAGGTCGCTCGCCGTGCCGGGTAGAAGCGGGCCGTCGAAGGACAGGACCAACGCGCTGCTGCCGGGCGTGCTGGTGATGCCGGTGAGCACGGGGCCGTTGCCGTCCGCCGACGAATACACCTGCGGGTGTTCGGTGACCGGGACAGCCGGGGTCAGGCTGCGTCGCACGATTAGAAGCGCCCCGGACAGCACCTCGGTGAGCGGATTGGCGGGCAGGCCGGCGAGCCAGTGCCCGATCCGGTCTACGACCGCGACCAGTGGCGCGCTCGTTGTCGCGGCCGCGATCGAGAGGTGGTCGGCAGGCGCGGACGCTGCTCGGGATCTCGTCGGCGCGGGTGTGGTTGTGTCTGGAAATGCCTGCGCGACAACAGTTTCAGTTGTCACAGAAGTATGGGTTTCTGCTGCGGTGTCGCGGGCAGCCGCAATGGTGGCCGTCGGTGCCGGGGCCGGTTCCGACAGCGCCACGACCGGGGGGCGCAGGGTAGCGGGCACCCGCCGGGACCCGATCGGCTCTACGCTGACGGTGACCGGTGCCCTTGACGCTGCATGGGCGACTGCCGGCCCGTTCGGCGTTGCCCCGCCCGCTCGGCCCGACACCTCGGCGGCGGCGGATTGCGGCAACCCGGACGGGCCTGACCCACCGCCTGCGCCCGTCGGGGTCGATCTGGTGGTCCGGTGGGCCCGGCTGGTGGTGTGTCCTCGCGCCGGTGCCGTGGCTGCACCGGCCCTCGCATCCGGCTCCGCCGAGCGGGCGGAGTCCGGACTGTCGGCGTTCGCCAACCCAGCCCCGTGGGGTGCGGCCAGTGACAAACCCAGAACGAACGCTGCTGTTCCCACGTGCCTGGCAATCCCGACAGTCGTCACTGCTGACCCCTTGGAATCTCGGCGCGGTCCGGAAAGACGATTTCCGCGAAACGTTAGCGGTTACCGACCCGTGGGCGGGAACATTTCCACCGGTTCATGACGGGTGGCGGCTAGCGTGGGAGCCATGTTGGCGGCGATCGCTCTTACCCCCTGCGCCCCGGTGCTGGTCCCCGAATTGGCCGGTGCGGCGGCTGAAGAGGTCGCCGACTTCAGCTCCGCGGCCCGTGCTGCCGCCGCCACGCTTCCGCAACGCTGGATCGCCATCGGCGTCGGCCCGGCCGAATCGGTCATCGAGCCCGATACCCGCAGCACCTTCGCCGGCTACGGCGTCGATCTGCCCGTCGCCCTGTCCGAGCAGGCCGGTCCGCAGATCACCGCGGTGCCGCTGTGTGCGCTGGTGGCCGGCTGGCTTCGCGGGCAGGCCAACCCACGGGCGGAGGTGCAGGTGCGGGTTTACCCGGCCGGCCTCGGTGCCGGTGCCGCGCAGACTCTCGGCAGTCACCTGCGCGCCGAGATCGACGCCATCGCCGACCCGATCGGCGTTCTGGTGGTCGCCGACGGGGCCCACACCCTGACCCCGTCCGCACCCGGGGGCCACCAGCTCGAGTCCGAACCTGTTCAGGCCGGCCTCGATGACGCGCTGGCCACCGGCGATGCGACGGCGTTGACGCATCTGCCCGACGGGATCGTCGGGCGGGTCGCCTACCAGGTACTCGCCGGTCTGGCCCCGCACCCCACCGCTGCGGTGCAGTTGGCCCGCGGCGCCCCCTACGGCGTCGGGTACTTCGTCGGGACCTGGAGTCCGTGATCCGTCCGATCGCGATCATCGGCCCCACCGGGACCGGCAAATCCGAACTGGCACTGCACGTCGCTCATCGACTGAGCGGGCAGATCGCCGTCGAAGTGGTCAATGCCGACGCCATGCAGCAGTACCGCGGAATGGACATCGGCACCGCGAAAATCCCACCTGCGCAACGGCTCGGCCTTGCACACCACCAACTCGACGTCCTCGACGTCACCGCCACCGCCACCGTCGCCCGATATCAGCAGGCCGCCGTTGCTGACGTCGAGGCCGTCGTCGGCCGCGGCGCGGTGCCGATCATCGTCGGCGGGTCGATGCTGTATGTCCAGTCACTGCTGGATGATTGGGCCTTCCCGGCAACCGACCCGGCGGTACGCGCGCAGTGGGAGGCCCGCCTCGCCGAAGTGGGGACGGCGGCCCTGCACGACGAACTGGCCGGGCGCGACCCTGCGGCGGCGGCGGCGATCCTGCCCACCGACGGCCGCCGCGTGGTGCGGGCCCTGGAAGTCGTCGAATTGACCGGCCGACCGTTCGCGGCGTCGGCACCGAGTATCGGCGAACCGCGCTGGAACACTGCGATCATCGGATTGGACTGGGACACAGCCGTTCTCGATCAACGGCTCGCCGCCAGAACCGATGCCATGTTCGAGTCGGGTCTGGTCGGTGAGGTCTGGGACCTGCTGGCTTGCGGGCTGCGTGAGGGGGTCACCGCATCCCGCGCGCTGGGTTACGCCCAGGTGCTCGAGGCGCTGGATGCGGGGGGAAGCGCCGCCGACATCGAGCGCGCCCGTGAGTTGACGTTCGTCGGAACCCGCCGCTACGTGCGCCGCCAGCGGTCGTGGTTCCGGCGCGACCACCGAATCCGCTGGCTCGACGGCGCTTCGGACGGACTCGCCGACGCAGTGCTGGCGCAGTGGCGCCACGTATCCTGACCAGGTGATCGGCACATGAGGTTCGCCAAGGGGCACGGCACCGAGAACGACTTCGTGGTGCTTTCCGACATGGACGCCCAGCATGATCTGACGGCATCGGTGGTCAGCGCGCTGTGTGACCGGCAACGCGGATTGGGTGCCGACGGTGTGCTGCGGATCCTCACCGCGCAGACCGCCGTCGGCGCGGGTGTCCTGGACAAACTGCCCGACGGTGTGGAGCCCGATCACTGGTACATGGACTACCGCAACGCCGACGGCTCGGTCGCGCAGATGTGCGGCAACGGTGTTCGGGTCTTCGCCCACTACCTGCGCACGAGCGGCCTGGAACACCGCGATGAATTCGTGGTCGCAACGCTGGCCGGTCCGCGACCGGTGGCTGTGCACGAGGCCGACGAATACCGCGCCGACGTCACCGTCGAGATGGGCAAGGTCAACGTTCTGGGCAGTGGCGCAGCCACCGTGGGCGGCCGTCGGCTCACCGGTCTGGCCGTCGACGTCGGCAACCCCCACCTTGCCTGCCTGGTACCGGACCTGACCGCCGCCGGGTTGGCCGCGCTGGATGTCGCTGCTCCGGTGGAGTTCGACCGTGAGCAGTTTCCCGACGGCGTGAACGTTGAAGTGCTCACCCGCGCCGACGGTGGAGCGGTGTCGATGCGGGTACACGAGCGCGGTGTTGGAGAAACCCGTTCCTGCGGAACCGGGACGGTGGCCGCCGCCGCTGCCGCCCTCGCCGATCAGGACGCACCCACCGGAGCCCTGCGCGTCCGCGTTCCCGGCGGTGAGGTCAGCGTCGCAATCACCGACACCACCAGCTTTCTGCGGGGGCCGTCGGTGCTGGTGGCCCACGGTGAGCTGTCCGACGGCTGGTGGGCCGACTGGGTCGGGCGCCGTTGAGGCGGCAGCGGGACGTTATTGAGGTGCGCGACGTTGTACCGGCGTGACACCATCGAAGTCCGCTATGACCGATCCTGACCTGACCCCTGCCGTCGCCGAGCCCAGCCTCGGCGAACTGGCCCTTGAGGACCGCGCCGCGCTTCGCCGCGTGGCCGGATTGTCGACCGAACTCGCCGATGTCTCCGAGGTCGAGTACCGGCAACTGCGGCTGGAACGTGTCGTGCTGGTGGGGGTCTGGATGGATGGAACCGCCGCCGACGCCGACGCCAGCCTCGCCGAACTGGCTGCGCTGGCCGAGACCGCCGGCTCGGAGGTTCTCGAGGGCATGATCCAACGGCGCGACAAGCCGGACCCGGCCACCTACATCGGCTCGGGCAAAGCGCAGGAACTGCGCCAGATCGTTCTGGCGACCGGCGCCGACACCGTCATCTGCGACGGCGAGCTCAGCCCCGCGCAACTGAACGCCCTCGAAAAGATCGTCAAGGTCAAGGTCGTCGACCGCACCGCGCTGATCCTCGACATTTTCGCCCAGCACGCCACCAGCCGCGAGGGTAAGGCGCAGGTGGAGCTGGCCCAGATGCAGTACATGCTGCCCAGGCTCCGCGGCTGGGGTGAATCGATGTCGCGGCAGGCCGGTGGCCGGGCCGGCGGCAGCGGGGGTGGCGTCGGCACGCGCGGCCCGGGTGAGACCAAGATCGAGACCGATCGCCGCCGCATCCGGGAGCGGATGTCGCGGCTGCGGCGCGAGATCAAGGACATGAAGCAGGTTCGAGACACCCAGCGCAGCCAGCGCCGGGGCAGCGAGGTGCCGTCCATCGCCATCGTCGGTTACACCAACGCCGGGAAGTCGAGTCTGCTCAATGCGCTCACCGGGGCCGGAGTTCTGGTGGAGAACGCGCTTTTCGCCACCCTGGAACCCACCACCCGACGCGGAGAGTTCGACGACGGCCGCCCAATCGTCCTGACCGACACCGTCGGATTCGTACGCCATCTGCCCACCCAGTTGGTGGAGGCCTTCCGCTCGACTCTGGAAGAAGTCCTCGACGCAGATCTGCTGGTGCACGTCGTCGACGGCTCGGATGTCAATCCACTGGCGCAGATCGAGGCGGTACGCCAGGTCATCGGCGAGGTGCAGGCCGACCACCATGCGCCGCCGGCGCCGGAGTTGTTGGTGGTCAACAAGATTGACGCCGCAACGGAGCTGACGCTGACCCAGCTGCGCCGGGCGCTTCCCGGTGCGGTGTTCCTGTCGGCGCACACCGGCGAGGGGCTTGACCGGCTTCGAGCCCGGCTGGGCGAACTGGTCGAGCCGCGCGAGGTCGTCGTCGACGTGACGATTCCCTACACTCGCGGCGATCTGGTGGCCCGACTGCACGACGAGGGCCGCATCGACGCCACCGACCACACCGAGGACGGGACGCGGGTCAAGGCCCGGGTGCCGGCCGCGCTGGCAGCGGTCGTCGCCGAGTATGTGACCAACTAGTCAAGGCAGCCGCAGGCGACCAACCATCCGGTTGGTCTATCCTCGACTGCGGTACAGCGCATCACTCTGCCGGAGGTCAACCGCCATGGCTAACGCCGTCAAATACACCCGCACCCTGTTCGAACCCGAGCACGATCTGTTCCGTCAGTCCTACCGCGCCTTCCTGGATAAGAACGTGGCGCCCTTCCACGAACAGTGGGAGAAGGACAAGATCGTCGACCGCGGGGTCTGGCTGGAGGCCGGCAAGCAGGGCTTCCTCGGCATGGCGGTTCCCGAGGAGTACGGCGGCGGAGGTAACTCGGACTTCCGCTACAACACCATCGTCGTCGAGGAGACGGTCGCCGGCCGCTACAGCGGCCTGGGCTTCTCGCTGCACAACGACGTCGTCGCCCCCTACCTGCTGCACCAGACCAATGACGAGCAGAAGGCGCGCTGGCTGCCGCAGTTCTGTACCGGCGAGATGATCACGGCCATCGCCATGACCGAACCCGGCACCGGCAGCGACCTGCAGGGCATCAAGACCAAGGCCGTCAAGGACGGCGACCACTACGTCCTCAACGGGTCGAAAACCTTCATCACCAACGGAATCAACGCCGATCTGGTGATCGTGGTGGCCCAGACCAACCCGGACAAGGGCGCGCAGGGCTTCTCGCTGCTCGCCGTCGAGCGCGGGATGCCGGGCTTCGAGCGCGGACGTCACCTCGACAAGGTCGGCCTGGACGCCCAGGACACCGCCGAACTGTCCTTCACCGACGTGAAGGTGCCGGTGGAGAACCTCATCGGCGAAGAGGGCATGGGCTTCATCTATCTGATGCAGAACCTTCCGCAGGAACGGCTCTCCATCGCGATCATGGCGGCTGCCGCAATGGAGGCGGTCCTCGACGAGACGCTGCAATACGTCAAGGAACGCAAAGCTTTCGGCAAACCGATCGGTTCTTTCCAGAACAGCCGTTTCCTGCTCGCCGAATTGGCGACCGAGGCCACCGCGGTGCGCATCATGACCGATGAATTCATCCGGCTCCATCTCGACGAGAAGCTCACCGCGGACCAGGCGGCGATGGCCAAGTGGTGGACCACCGAGGCGCAGGTGAAGCTGATCGACCGCTGCGTGCAGCTACACGGCGGTTACGGCTATATGCGCGAATACAACGTCGCGCGAGCCTTCCTGGATGCGCGGGTGCAGACGATTTACGGCGGCACCACCGAAATCATGAAGGAAATCATCGGGCGCAGCCTGGGAGTCTGACCGCGAATAGCCGTGGGCGATAAATTTCGTTTGTGTCCGGTTTTTATCTCGATTCGGAATCCCGATTCGGTAAATACCCGCGTGTCATGCCAAGCTTTTCCCGATATATGCGACTTTGGGTCTCAGTATCAAAAAGTTGGTCGGGCGGTTGACCCGAACGCGGAAGGGCGACGCATGACGAGGGTGGATAATCGGCTGAGCCGAACCGTGAGGCGGCTCACACTGGGCGCAGCAGCGACTGTCGCGGCTGCAGCGCTAGTGGTGCCGACAGCGATCGCGAGCCCCGAGAGCGACGCCTCCGACGCCATCAACCAGGCCTGGCAGGCCGCTGGCGCCTCGGATTCCGTGCTCGGCAACAAGGATGGCGACGTCTTCGAGGTCGGCGGCGGGTACGGACAGAAGTTCAGCGACGGCAAGATCTTCTACACCCCCACCACCGGGGCGCGACTGATCTACGGCGCAATCCTGGACAAGTACGAGTCCCTGGGCGGCCCGGCCGACAGCGACCTCGGCTTCCCCAATATCGACGAAGTCGCCGGTCTGGTGAGCCCGAAGAGTCGGGTGAGCACCTTCAGCGCCAGCGACAAGCCGGCCATCTTCTGGACCGCCGACTCTGGCGCCTGGGCGGTGCGGGGAGCCATCAACGCGGCCTGGGACAAACTCGGCGGTTCCGCCGGGGTGCTGGGCGTTCCGACCGAGGACGAGCGTTACGACGGTGACGTGGTGAGCCAGACGTTCACCGGTGGCCAGGTCTCGTGGAATCGCGTTTCCAACACCTTCACCACCGATCCGCCCGAGTTGGCCGAGAAACTCGCCGGCTTGGAGGTCCCACTGGATCCCACAACGTTGATCAACCTGGCATGGCGGACCACCGGCGGACTGGGCGGCCCCCTCGGCGCCCGGCAGGGTGAGCAGACGACCGTGGGTGTCGACGGGGCGGCGCAGGGCTACGCCGGCGGCAAGATCTTCTTCTCGCCGCAGACCGGCGCCCATGCGGTGACCGGGGCGATCCTGTCGAAGTACGAATCCCTGGGCGGGCCGACGGGCGATCTGGGCTACCCGGTCGGCACCGAGGTCGACGGCGGCGTACCCAACAGCCGGGTCAATTCCTTCAGCGCGGCGGACAAGCCGGTGATCTTCTGGACCCCGGACAGCGGCGCGATCGTGGTGCGCGGCGCCCTTAACGTTGCCTGGGCCAAGCTGGGCGGCGCCACCGGTTCGCTGGGTGTGCCGACCGGCGAGCAGACCGTCAAGGGTGACACGGTCACCCAGACGTTCAGCGGGGGAGAGATCTCCTGGAACGACGCCACCAAGGAGTTCAGTTCCAAGCCTGCAGACCTGGCTGGGTCGCTCTCCGGTCTGGAGATGCCCGACTCGGTGGCCCAGACCCCTGCGGCGCCGTCGTCGGGCACCTCTGACGGGGGCGGCGGTTGGCGTTGGTGGTGGCTGGCGATTCTGCTGCCGTTGCTGGCGCTGCTCGGCGTGCTCGCCGTACTGGCCCAGCGTCGGAGTGGTACCCGTCGTGACGTGGTCGAGCGCGAGTTGCTCGTCGATCAATCCGACGACGACTTCTGGCCCGGTACCCGGATCCGTCACGACGAGCCGCCCTACGAGCCCGCTTCGCGCCGGGACGTCGGCATGTGGTCACCTCCCGCCGTTGACGAGTCCTTCGATTCCGACGAGGACGCGATCGATACCGCGCCTACCCGGATCCCCGAAGTCGAAATCGCCGATGTCGAACTCACCGACGTCCATGAATTCCGTTCCGACATCGAGAACAACGATTGGTTGGCAACTCCCGACTTCGGTGGCGGCCGGCACTCCGCGGGCGCGGCGGTCTCGCCGGCGATGTGGCGGCTCGATCTTGATGAAGTTGCGCCGTCCCGGCGGCGCCACGCCATCGGTGAGCCGCTGTTCGACGACTACGCGACCGAGGTGGTCGAGGAATTCCGGTTCGAATCCAGGATCGACCAGGCCCCCGAGTCGCCCGTCGATGACCCGTGGCGGCCGGCCATTCACCTTCCCCTGGCCGACCCCTTTCAGGCGCCTGAGGGATACGTGATCAAGGGCAACACGCACTCGGGTCTGTACTACACCCCGGATTCGGTGCTCTACGACAACACGATTCCCGAGGTGTGGTTCGCCAGTGAGGACCTGGCCCAGTCCAACGGCTTCGTCAAAGCGCCCGAATAACCCTCGTCCGGCGCCCGATGCGGGACCGGTCGGCGGTCAGATCTTGCGGATGACGGTGACGACCTTGCCCAGGATGGCGGCGTCATTGCCCGGAATCGGGTCGAACGCCGGGTTGTGAGGCATCAGCCAGACCTGGCCGGCGGTCCGTTTGAAGGTCTTGACGGTGGCTTCGCCATCGATCATCGCCGCGACGATGTCTCCGTTGTCGGCGACGTTCTGCTGCCGGATGACCACCCAGTCGCCGTCGCAGATCGCGGCGTCGACCATCGACTCGCCGACGACTTTCAGTAAGAAGAGGGCGCCTTCGCCGACGAGTTCGCGCGGTAGCGGGAAGACGTCCTCGACGGCCTCCTCGGCCAGAATCGGACCGCCGGCTGCGATACGCCCCAGCACGGGAACGAAGGCCGGCTCAGGCAGTGCGTCGGAGCCGGCGACGTCGGTGACCACCGGGGCGGCCATCTCATCGACCCCGCGGACGTCGACCGCACGCGGACGGTTGGGGTCGCGCCGCAGATAGCCCTTGCGCTCCAGCGTCCGCAGTTGGTGGGCGACTGACGACGTCGAGGTCAGCCCGACGGCATCACCGATTTCGCGGATGCTCGGAGGATAACCACGGGTAGTCACCGACGCGCGGATCACGTCCAGGATGGTGCGCTGGCGTTCGGTCAGCGCGGACGCGCCGATCTTGGTCGGTGTCTGCGTGCTATCGCTCATAGGGGCGAATGTATCGGGGATCGAGTCGATTATCAAACATGTGTTCGACGTGTCGCGGCCCCGACTCGGACTGGAACCCACGGCAGTGGGATTTGTCGGTAGGGCGCTCTACCCTCGGACACGCTCGCTCAAATGTTCTATATCGAACACGCGAGCGAGTAATCTTTCGAACAAGAGAGCGAATAATCGCGGGAAGGGACGGACATGACGGTTCTGGACGATCGACAGCTGGCGGACTGGTACGCGGTCTCGCCGTATCCGTGTGCCCCGGTTCGTGGCGGCGGGCGCGTCGTCTCCTACCGCCCCGGGCCCTCGCGCCCCCGGGTGGCGCCGCTGCGCCACCGGGGAAGCGGCGTCGCGGTGTCGCGGGCCCCGCACACCCGCCGTCCGGTCAGCACGACGGTGACGGTGGGGCTGGCCGGCGTGGCAGCACTGATCACGCTGTGGCTGGGCTCGCTCGCCCATTTCAGCGGCGATCGGGCTGCCGCCCACACACCGATCCCGGACCGGTTGGCCGTCGTTCAGGTGCAGGCCGGGGAGACGCTTCAGCATCTCGCCGGGCGGGTGGCCCCCGATGCGCCGGTCGGGCAGATCGTCGACCGCATCCGTGACCTCAACAACCTCGATTCAGCCGCGGTCGATGCCGGGCAGACGCTGATCGCCCCGATGGGCTGACGGCGCGCATGTTCGCCGGATTGATCACTCCCGCGGGCGGGCCGTGCGGTCCCGCTGACCACGCCGTGCGCTGATGGCACGGTTCCATTGCGCGCAGGTAGGCTCTGTCAGGACTCGAGCAGAGTGCTGCGGGGGAGAGGGAGCAGTCATGCACTGTCCTTTCTGCCGCCACCCGGATTCCCGCGTCGTCGATTCCCGCGAGACCGACGAGGGCCAGGCGATTCGTCGCCGACGGTCCTGTCCGGAGTGCGGTCGGCGATTCACCACTGTCGAGACCGCCGTGCTCGCCGTGGTCAAGCGCAGTGGCGTGACCGAACCGTTCAGTCGGGAGAAGGTCATCAGCGGGGTTCGGCGAGCCTGTCAGGGCCGTCACGTGGACGATGACGCACTCAACCTCCTGGCCCAGCAGGTCGAGGACAGCATCCGCGCGGGCGGGTCCGCCGAGGTTCCCAGCAATGAAGTGGGTTTGGCGATTCTCGGCCCGCTGCGCGAGTTGGACGAGGTGGCCTATCTGCGGTTCGCCTCGGTGTACCGGTCGTTCTCATCGGCGGAGGACTTTGAGCGCGAGATTGAGGCACTGCGCGCCCACCGCGAGGTCGGCACCTCGCCGTAAACAGCCGTCACGGCAGGTTTCGGACTCCATCGCTGACGACTCGTCCCGACACCATCACCCAGCCGTCGGGACTCCAGGTGGTGAAGATCTGTGATCCCTTGCCCTGGGTGATGGTCAGGTCGCGGCTGAGGTAATCGGCCATGCGCACAGCCGCCGAGCCGGTGGCTTCGTCCTCGGGCACACCGAGTTCATTGGCGAACATCCGGGACCGGATGTGTCCGCTGTCGCGGTCCAGCCACGCCCACAGGTAGTGATATGTGTCATCGGCATAGTCGGCGGGGTCGGCGGCGAGCACCTGCTCGACCGACGGGAAGTCGTGGACGGCGAACTCCGGCGCCCACTCCGCACGGGCCATCACCGCAGTCCGGTCATCGGGATAGCTGACCTGCACGATGCCTGCCGGAACCTGCAGCGTATGTACCGGAGTCCCGCGTTCGCGTAGCCACCACGCCACGCCAACCGTGGGGTGCCCGGCGAACGGCAACTCCGTGGCCGGAGTGAAGATCCGGGCATGCGTCGTGGTGGCCCCATCGGAAGGCAGGTCGACGAATATCGTTTCGCTGTAGCCCAATTGGGTGGCAACGGCCTGCCGCCGGTCGGTAGGAACGGTAGCGGCGTCGACGACACCGAGCAGATTGCCGAAATCGCCCGCGGCGTCGGTGAATACGCGAAGAACCGCGACATCCACGCCCATGATTCGACAGTACGCCGACGTCCACCGAACGATGGGTGGTGTCAGCCTGCGGAATCCTCGGGGCCGTCGCCCTTGTAGCCGTCGGCGTGCTCGGCCAGGAACCGCTCGAACTCGGCGCCCAACTCATCACCGCTGGGCAGGTCTTCGTCACGGGCCAGCAGCGACCGGTTCTCCTGCGCCGTTACGAAGGCGTCGTACTGGTGCTCCAGCGCGTCGACCACCTGGGCGACGTCCGCGGATGCCTCGACCTGCTCGTCGATCTTGGTCCGCACCGAGGCTGCCGCTTCGTGGAGCGCCTGCAATGGGAACTGCAGGGACGCCGACGTCGCGACCTGGTCGAGCAGAGCTTCGGCGGCGGCGGGATAGTCGGTCTGGGCCAGGTAATGCGGCACGTGCACGGTGAAGCCGACCGCATCGTGTCCGTGTTGGGCCATCCGGAATTCCAGCAGGTTCGACGCGCTGCTGGGCACCTGGACCTCTCCGACCCAGGGCTGATGGCCGGCGATCAGCTCGCGGTTGCTCGAGTGTGCCGTCATCGTCACCGGCCGGGTGTGCGGCACGGCCATCGGGATGGCGCCCAGGCCGACGGTACGACGCACTCCCAGACGCTCGGCGAGTAACCGCACCGCGGTGACGAACCGCTCCCACTGCAGATCCGGCTCCATCCCGGCCAGCAGAAGAAACGGCGTGCCCACGCTGTCTCGAAGCGCGTACAGATTGAGCTGGGGATCGTCGTAATCGGTGAAATGGTCGATCTTGAAGGTCATCAGGGGGCGGCGGGACCGGTAGTCCAGCAGATCATCGATGGCGAAGGACGCGACGAGTTCACTGTCCAGCGAACCCTTGAGGTGCTCGGCGGCCAGCCTTACGGCGTGGCCCGCGTCGGAGAATCCCTCCAGGGCGTGGATCAGCACCGGACCCTGACCATCGGTCGACGTCAGCTGGGGTCCGGGAAACTCGAGTTCATACATCCGGCCACCCGAATCGTTGTGGCCCTGCTCGTCAGCCATGGTGCCTCCTCGCTTGATCCACCTTGCATAACGCGCCGACCGTCCGACTCGTTCCCGCTCGAGCAATGTCGGGGCGATCGAGTCGGCGCACACATATCGTCCACCACGACGGTGCCAGGTCATCGCCCGCAGCGAAGCACTATCCACAGATGCGGCTCCATCCACAGCGACACCGCGTCCCGGGCCTGGCGCATCCGTTCTGACGGGGGGCGCTGACAGCGTCCCGGACATGCCGACACATCATCCGGAGTTCCGCTTCACCCGTCCGGGCTCGCTGATCGCAGCCCTGCCCGCCGTCCTGGGATTCGTCCCGGAGAAGTCCCTGGTCCTGGTCTCCATGGAAGACGGTCGCATGGGCGCCGTCATGCGGGCCGATCTGTCCGCCGATCTCATCGACAATCTGGACCGGCTGGCCGAGCTGGCGGCCGCCGCCGGGGCCGACAGCGTGGTCGCGGTCATCGTCGATGAGGACGGTTCGCTGTGTCCCATGTGCGGCGACGACCACCGCCAGTTGTGCGACGGCCTCACCGCGGCGCTCGGTGACCGAGGGGTGGGTCTGTACGGGGCGCATGTGGTCGACCGGGTCGAAGCCGGCGGCCGCTGGCACTGCGTCGACGGCTGCGGAGCCGGCGGGGCCGTCGAGGACCCGACGGCCTCGCCGCTGGCGGCCGCCGCGGTTCTTGACGGTCGTCGGCTCTACAAGCGCCGCTCCGACCTGCATGCGGTCATCGCAGTGGTCGACTCCGCCCGGTCCGCCCGACTCGCCGAGCCCATCCGGGTGCAGGCGGCCGCGCGCAACCTGCAGTGGCAGGCCGACCCCGACGGCCGCGGACGTCGGGACGTCGAAACGGCGATCGAACTCGCGGCGCGGGTGATGGACGGAGTGGAGCCGACCGATGCCGAGCTCGCCGAACTTGCGTGCGGTCTGACCGATGTTGCGGTACGTGACACCTTGTACGCGCTCGCGGTCGGCGCCGACGCAGCGGCGGCCGAGGCGCTGTGGGCTATGCTGGCCCGCACCCTGCCGGAACCCTGGCGGGTGGAAGCCCTTGTGCTGTTGGCATTTTCGGCCTACGCGCGCGGGGACGGCCCGTTGGCGGGCATTTCCCTCGAGGCCGCGCTGCGCGACGACCCCGATCACCGAATGGCCGGAATGCTCGACACCGCCCTGCAATCCGGGATGCGGCCGGAACAGATCCGCGAACTGACGGGCACCGGTTACCGGCTCGCCAAACGCCTCGGGGTGCGGCTTCCGGCGCGACGAACGTTCGGCAAAGCCGTCTAGACCTTCTCCACCTTCACGGCATGTGCCATCTCGTGCGGGAGTTCGACGTTCTCATGACCGCCCACCATGATGGTCACGTCGCCGTCCGGGCCGGTGTGCACCAGGACCCGGGCGTTGGGTACGACACCGGCCTCCTTGAGGCGGCTGATCAGCGCGACGTCGCCCTGCACGTGCTCGGTCAATTGACGGACGACCACCGCAACCGAGTCCCCGACGGGCAGTTCGGTCAACCTCGCCAGTCCCGCCTGGTCCGCCCCGTCCGCGGCGTCCGCCAGCCCCAGCAGGGCCAGGCCGGGAATTGGGTTGCCGAACGGCGACACCGTGGGGTTGTCGAGTACCTGCACCAGGCGCCGTTCGACGTCCTCGCTCATGACGTGCTCCCACCGGCAGGCCTCGGCATGGACCTCTTCCCACGGGAGCCCGATCACGTCGACGAGGAGGCGTTCGGCCAGACGGTGCTTACGCATCACCGAGATCGCGAGCCGGCGCCCCTTCTCGGTCAGTTCCAGATGCCGGTCCCCGGCCACCCGCAGCAGGCCGTCCCGCTCCATCCGCGACACTGTTTGGCTCACGGTCGGCCCGCTCTGCTCGAGTCGCTCGGCGATGCGTGCTCGCAGTGGCACCACGCCCTCTTCTTCGAGGTCGTAAATGGTGCGCAGGTACATCTCCGTGGTATCGACCAGATCATTCATTAGGGCACCCTTCGTCGCAGCCCGAGTCTAGCTGTCTGGCTGCTCAGCAGGGTTCGGTGCGGCGGCGGGATGCGCGAAAAGCCGTGTGCCCGCCGGAAGCACCGGCGGGCACACGAGAGGGGGGCTAGGCGGACCGGCGTCGTCGGCTAGCTGGCATAGGAGCGCAGCTTCTCGGCCCGCTCTCCGTTGCGGAGCTTCGTCATCACCTCGCGCTCGATCTGCCGCACCCGCTCCCGGGACAGACCGAACAGCTTGCCGATCTGATCCAGGGTGCGGGGCTGGCCGTCGTCGAGGCCGAACCGCAGCCGGATCACCTGCTGCTCGCGCTCGTCGAGGGTGGCCAGCACGTGGCGGATGTCGGTGTGCAGAAGTTCGGCGATCACCGCGTTCTCCGCCGACATCGCCTCGGCATCCTCGATGAAGTCACCGAGCGGCGCCTCTTCGTCGCTTCCGACCGGCATATCCAGGCTGACCGGATCGCGGCTGTGCGCGAGCAGGTCGGTGATCTTCTCCGCCGGGATGCCCGACTCGTCGGCGAGTTCCTCGTCGGTGGCCTCGCGTCCGAGGCTCTGGTGCAGTTCGCGCTTGATCCGGGCGAGCTTGTTGACCTGCTCCACCAAGTGCACGGGTAGCCGGATGGTGCGGCTCTGGTCAGCCATCCCGCGGGTGATGGCCTGCCGGATCCACCACGTGGCGTACGTGGAGAACTTGAATCCCTTGGTGTAGTCGAATTTCTCCATCGCGCGGATCAGGCCGAGGTTGCCCTCCTGGATGAGGTCCAGCAACGGCATGCCTCGCCCGGTGTAGCGCTTGGCCAGCGATACCACCAGGCGCAGATTCGCCTCGAGCAGGTGCCGGCGGGCCGCCTGCCCATCGCGGACGACGACGGCCAGATCACGTTTGCGGCTATCGCCCAGGCGCTTACGGGTGTCCAGCAGGTGCTGGGCATAGAGGCCTGCCTCGATGCGCTTGGCGAGTTCCACCTCGTCCTCAGCGGTCAGCAGTGCGGTCTTTCCGATCCCGTTCAGATATACGCGCACGAGATCGGCGGCGGGACTCTGAGCGTCCAGATCGCTGTCAAACCGGGTGGTGGTGGCGTTTGCCATGGGTGCCTCCTGATCGGCTCCGACTGTCGAAGTGTCCAACGGCCGACCGGCGGTAAGAGTTCCCGCGAGCACGCCGTTTCACACCCTCTGAACTGGGTGAACGCCGAACCGGTTTAAGAATGTACTGAGAATCGCCCGAGATGGGGGTCAGTAGGCGCGTTCTTCGCCCGGATGGGTTGCGTGATGTTGGACATGGGTGAGACCCGGTTCCAACGCGCGATGCTCCGCACGCGGGAACAAGGCGGTCCGCTGCGGGGCGTCGGGATAGCGACGCGGTTCCTCGGCGCGCCTCGGCGGCCGGTCATTGGCGATGAGCACGGCCATCCACGGCAAGGGGATGGAAGCGGCCAGGATCGCCAGTGAGACAACGCCGTTGTGCCAGATGCCGTAGGCGATGGCTGCCGCGAGGAATGCAGGGATCCGCCAGAACATGATCTTGAGGTACTTGCGAACGCGCGCGCGGTGCTGCTCTTCGTAGGAGTACTCCGCCCGGGTGATGAGTACGGGTTGTCCGTCATCGTCGAAACCCAACTCGCGGTCCATGGAATCACTGTTCCACACGGGGCCCACTCAAACGAGGGCCTTTTCTTACAGCTGTCTTACCGCGACCGGAGCCTATCGGGGCAGAATGTCGGGTATGAAGACCGATACGATCGAACGCACCGACAGCGACGAACGCGTCGACGACGGGTCCGACAGCGACAGACCCAAGCACTTTCACTACGTCAAAAAAGAGAAGATCGCCGAGAGTGCGGTGATGGGCACGCACGTCGTGGCGTTGTGCGGCGAGGTCTTCCCGGTGACTCGTGCGGCCAAGCCGGGCTCGCCGGTCTGCCCGGACTGCAAGCGCATCTACGAGACGCTCAAGCGGACTTGATCGCGACCTGCGGTGAGCGCGGGATGTCCTGCGCCACCGCGGACGGATCGTCCCTCTCCTCGATGTCTTCCTCGGCCGGCCGCACGGGCTCTCCGCGCCACCGCGCGCGCCAGCGCTGCCAGTGCGGTTCGGGGGCGGGCCATTCCTCTTGGATTGCCGAATTGAGCTCCGCGCCGATCATGATGGCGAAGCCGAGGAAGAACGCGAAGAGTAGGAATGCGATCGGCGTGGCCAGCGCACCGTAGGTGTATCCGGTGCGCGTGATGTATTGCAGGTAGACCCGCAATCCGGCGGTGGCCACCACGAACACGGCCGTCGCAAGCAGCGCGCCCCACACCAGTCGGTGGGTGGGCAGCGGGTCGGGCAGCGAGGCGCGGTAAAGGGCCGTCACGGCCAGCACCAGCCCCAGGATGAGCATCGGGTAGTAGCCGAAACGCAGGACGTTGTCCCAACTCTCGGGGATGTGGGCACCGATGGTCCGCGGGCCCAGAGCGAGCAGGGGAGCGGCGGCGATAACGCAGAGCAGCATCACCACATACAGCCCGAGTGCGAAGAACCGCTGGCGGACCGGGTGCCGCAGCGCCGTCTGATCGTGGGCTTCCACCACGGAGTCGACGAACGCCGAGATCGCCGAGGATCCCGCCCACAGGCTGATGACAAAGCCCAACGACACCACCTCGCCGCGCGCACCGGAGGCGATGTCGCGGACCGTCGGCTCGATGATCTCGCCGACGATGTTCTTGGAGACGAAACTGTTCGACGTGCTGATCAGCTGTCGCTGGATGGTGGCCATGGTGTCAGGCCCGAACAGCGGCGCCACATACGCCAGGCTGCCGAGCAACCCGAGCAGCAACGGCGGCAGTGACAGCACGGACCAGAACCCCGCTTGAGCCGACTCCGCGAAGATCGAGTCATCCCAACTTTTGGACAGGGTCCGTTTGGCGAGGCGCCATACGTGATGGCGCGAGGGCGTCGGTTTTGAGCGGTCCGTCATGACCTTCTGGGAATTCCCCGTCGGCCGAGCATTCGCCCGGCCTCGCGAAAGGTTAGGCGTCGGCTTGGCTGATTTCGATGACCGCGTCGAGCTCGATCAATCTCGCCTGGTGCTCCTTGGCGTGATGCTGGCAGAACAACAACTCGGCACCCGATGGGAGTTTCGCCCGAACGCGGGCGGCAGCACCGCAGCGGTCGCAGCGGTCAGCCCTGGTGAGCTCCGGACTGGTCAGCGTTGCGTTCATGGGCTCCTCCAAAGGTGCTCAATGCCCCGACGGCAACCGTCGGGTATGTCTACTGTCTCAGACGCTCCGGCTCGCTGCTGTGTTCCCGCCTCGTAACGATGTGTCGTGTCTCACGTTCGGTGGATACGAGCTCAATCCGGCAGGCTGAGGTGTATGACAGGCGAACACCTCGACGCTAACCTGCTGATCCACCTCTGCGGGGCCGGGGACTGGAAAGACGCACAGCGGACCGGGGAGATCCGGCCGGACTCGCTGGCCACGGTGGGCTTCGTGCACCTGTCGGCGCCGTGGCAGGTTCACCTTCCCGCGAATCGACTGTTCGCCGGCCGCGCTGACCTCGCCGCGCTCTACATCGACCCGACAGCACTGCACGCCCCGCTGCGCTGGGAACCAGGCGTGCCGGGGGATCCGGACTCGATGCTCTTCCCGCATCTCTACGGGCCGGTACCGGTCCGCGCCGTGGTGGACTGCCGGAGTTACCGCCCCGGTCCGGATGGTCGGTTTCCCGCGGTTATCCACAGACCGATCCGGTAGGCCGCGGGAGCGTCGCCCGCTCGGCGCGGCACGTGTTAGTTTGCGATCCTGGATGTCGCCAATGATCCTGCCCCCCTTGGGATCCGGCGGCGTCCCAAGCAGATGACCGGGTGCTGCGCGCCCTGTGCGGAAGCCCCCCATTCCGCGATAGCCGCGCAGCATCCGGTCATCCCTGCATAGGCTCACCTCCGTGGGCAAACCGCCGAAACTCAAAGTGCTCGACGTCGCCGACGTGCCTTTGCGGGAAGTCTCCGGCCTGGCCGTGCGAGGAGATCACCTTCTCGCCGTCGGCGATCATGATCCGGTCGTGTTCTCTGCTGCGCTGGAACCCTGGCCGCTGCGCTGGCAGGGAACCGATCTGGCCGAACTGGACCTTCCCGAGGGCGGCGTGCAGTTCGAGGCCCTGGAGCCCACCGGCGACCACACCGTACTGGTGCTGCAGGAACAACCTGCCCGTGTGCTGCATGTCGATCTCGCCACGCCCGCACTGATCGGCACACTGCACCTGGATGTTCCCGAGGGCCACCGGCTACGGGAGGCGTGGTTGGGAGACCGGTCCTCGCGTGGTGAGTCTCTGCTGCTGACCGAGTGTGGGCATCTGTTGGTGGTCAAGGAGAAGGGCCCGCCGGCGATCCTGGAGTTCGGCCCGCCGGGGGACGCCCCGGTCGGCTGGCGGCGCGGAGTGGAGTCGGCGCCACCGGCGCCGGGGGATGCCACGCTCACCGTGCTGGCCACGTGGTGGCTGGGTGAGGACCTTCAGCAGAATCTTCCCGATATCAGCGACGCCACCGTGGGACCGGATGGGCGGCTGTATCTGTTGTCGGACAAGGGTTGTGCCATCGCTCGGTTACCCGATCTGCTGGACCCGCAGGGGGGCACGGTCGAAGCGGACGCGGTGTGGCGGATCGCCGGCAGTCCGGACAACCCGGAGGGTTTGGTCATCCTGGCCGACGGGACCGTGTTGGTCGGCGTGGACACCAAGGCGCCGCGACGAAATCTGCTTCGACTCGAAGCGCTGCCACTGGAGTAGCGCTGCCACTGGAGTAGTGGAGCCCCGCTCGCGCCGCACTCTCCGAGCAGCGTTGGCGTACGGGGTTACCGGGCGCTTGAGGCGGTGCGTGACGCCGCGGCTGCCTTGACGGCACCGGACCGCTGTGGGGTGCTCAGGCCCCGCTGTACGGGGGCCGGCGCGGACAGAGCGGCCGCGGGGGTCGGCGAGGCCACAGCACCGGCGACTGCCGGGGCGGCGACCGTCGTGGCCGCCGCCGTCGTCTTCGGATCGTTGCGGATGTAGGCGGAGTCGATCAGCTTCCGCAATGCGGTTGCCTGGGGCGCCAACTTCGGGTTGAGGGTCACCAGCGGAAGTGTCTTCGTCGGGACGAGATAGCTCGTCGTGACACCGCCCTTCACATTGGTCCTGGTCGTGATGTTGGCAGCCGGCACCGCGCTCAAGGGGGCCAGCATCGACGGGATGTGCACGATCTGGGCGCCGATGATGGCGTTGGTGATGGCCGTCGGGTTGGGCCGGTCCGGGAAATCGGCGTAGCCGTCGTACTGCCCGGTCACCACCTTCACGTTGTACTTCGACTCCGCCGGCACGCGGTACTGGTAGCCGATGGTCGCGTCGTAGCGGTTCTTGTTGAAGTTGCACCGGCTGGAGTCGGCGATCACCACGAAGGTGAGCTTGCTCTTGTCGGGTGAGACCGCCTTGGCATTGAGTCGGCCGATCTCCTCGTCGACCACCAGTGCGCCCGCCGAGAGACCGACGACGGTGACCGTGTCACCGGCGGCCAGGGACTTGACGATCGCCGCGTCGAGATTGTTGGCTCCGACGGTGATCGACTGGGCCAGGGTGTAGTCCTTGCCGACGACCGGCTTGGCCTGCGCGGGCCACGACACGTTCTCCCGGACGTAGTTCGTGCCGCTGTAGGCGCCGCCGAGGATGGCGGTCATGGCCAAGGGGCCGAGGTCCCCGGCGCCCAGGCCGTTGACCATCAGGACCTTGTTTGCCGCCTCGGCCGCGTTGGCCGCGGACAACGCCATACCGGCCGTCATGACGGTGATGCCGATGGCACGCGTGATTTTTCGCATGACAGATCCCTTCAGGTTGTGCAGCGGGACTGATCGCTTAGGCGGACGGCGAATTGTCGGCGCGGGAGGCCGCTGCCGACCTCGCCGGGTTCGCGCTCGTGCGATGGCGTGTGACACCGGCACTGTCCGAGCCGCGGGTGGCTGCTGCCCGGCGACCGGTCGGCTGTGGAGTCTCGTTGGTCGTGGCTGCCGGGGTCTGCGTGGCAGTGTCGAGCGCATTGGTGACCGCGGTCGGCTCCGACACGGGCTCGGCCGCCTTGACCGGTTGCGTCGCCGCCACCGTATCCGCGGGTGCGCTGTCCTTGGAGGCCGGTGCGGAGGCGACACTCACCGGGACTGCAGCCTCGGGGGCGGCAACAGCCTCGGGGACGGCAACGGTCGCGGTGTCGGTGCTGTTCGCGACGGCGGCTGCGGGAGCAGGAGTGGCGGCTGCAGTCTGAACGTCGTTCCGCTTGTAGGCGGAGTCGACGATCTTCCTCAACGCGGCTTCCTGCGGTGCGAGGAAGGGAAGCAACTCCACCAGGGGCAGATGTTCGGCCGGCACGAAGTACTTGGTCGTGACGCCGCCCAGGGCGTTGGTGGTGGTGGTGATGTTCGACGGGTCGATCGTGGAGAGATCGGTGAACACACTCGGGACGTGCTTGTAGATCTCACCGATATAGGCGTTGATGACGGCGACGATGTTCCAGACGCGGTCCGGGAAGTCGGCGAATCCGTCATATTCCGCGACGACGGCGACCGTGTCGTACTTCGTCTCCGCCGGCAGCCGGTACTGGTAGTTCAAGACTGTGTCGAAACGGTTCTGGTTGAACGTGGCGCGACTGGAATCGGCGACCACCACGAAAGTGAGCTGGCTCTTGTCGGGTGCGTTCGGATCGGACAGCAGGCGCCGCATTTCCTCATCGGCCACCAGCGCGCCGGCAGACAGGCCTACGACGGTGACGTGTTCGCCGGGGCCGATCTTGGTCAGGGCATTCGCGATGGCGGCGTCGAGGTTGTCGACGCCCACAACGATGGAATCGGCCAGATACATGCTGTCCTTGCCGGTGACCGGGTTGGCTTGCATCGGCCATGGGACGCCGGTGCGCTGGTAAGTGGCGAATGCGCCACCGAGCACCTCGGACATGACGATGTCGGGCAGCAGGCCCTGGTCGATCGACAGCCCGATGCCGTTCAGCATCAGAGCCTGGTTGGCGGCGATCGCCGGCGTTGCGGAAGACAGCGCGATCCCTGCGACAGCCCCGACGGACGCGAGAGTGACTCCTAAGGAGCTTGTAAGTTTACGCACGGTGAAAACCATTCCTCTCGCGTATATAAACCAGTGGCCGTTTGAACCACCCGACCTAGACCGGATCTAGACCACTTGATCGTATACCTTGCGAGGCACCCCACCCTAATCTTCCCAACGCAACACTTCCTTTGCTGACTGGTCCGCAGGGGAGTTCCGACAAAGGCCGACGGTGGCCGTGACGTGCCATGAATGCGGAAGTGACGTTCGGGAGGCCGGGATGCGGCCGCGCTGGAAAAGTTAGCTAGTTAATTGCGAATGCAACGTGTTGAAGGTCTAATTGCCCGCTTCTTAGGGACTAATTACCCGCATCGTCGCAGGCACAGTTGCTGAGATGCGCCTGAGGCAGGCCCAAGAATTGGCCACTAAATCTGATTGCTGGAGGGTGTCGTCGCTCACTACCAGGGAGCCGGGTCGGTCAGTCGAGGTAGTCGCGCAGAACCTGCGAGCGGCTGGGGTGGCGCAGCTTCGACATGGTCTTGGACTCGATCTGGCGGATGCGCTCGCGGGTGACGCCGTACACCTGACCGATCTCGTCCAGGGTGCGGGGCTGCCCGTCGGTCAGGCCGAAGCGCAAGCGGACCACGCCGGCCTCGCGTTCGGACAGGGTCTCGAGCACTGACTGCAACTGGTCCTGCAGCAAGGTGAAGGACACCGCGTCGACGGCAACGACCGCCTCTGAATCCTCGATGAAGTCGCCGAGCTGGCTGTCGCCCTCGTCGCCGATGGTCTGATCCAGTGAGATCGGCTCCCGGGCGTACTGCTGGATCTCGAGCACCTTCTCCGGGGTGATGTCCATTTCCTTGGCGAGTTCCTCCGGGGTGGCCTCGCGGCCCAGATCCTGGAGAAGCTCACGCTGGATACGCCCGAGCTTGTTGATCACTTCGACCATGTGCACCGGGATGCGGATGGTTCGGGCCTGGTCGGCCATCGCCCGGGTGATCGCCTGGCGGATCCACCAGGTGGCATAGGTGGAGAACTTGTAGCCCTTGGTGTAGTCGAACTTCTCGACGGCGCGGATGAGGCCGAGGTTGCCCTCCTGGATGAGGTCCAGGAACGCCATGCCGCGACCGGTGTAGCGCTTGGCCAGTGAGACCACGAGACGCAGATTGGCTTCCAGCAGATGGTTTTTCGCCCGCTCGCCGTCGCGACAGATCCACTGCATGTCGCGGCGCTGCTGAACCGGGAGCTTCACCCCCTGCTCGGCCACCTCCGCCATCTTCTGGGTGGCGTAGAGACCGGCCTCGATCCGCTTGGCCAGCTCCACCTCCTCCTCGGCGTTGAGTAGGGCGACCTTGCCGATCTGCTTGAGGTAGGCGCGCACCGAGTCGGCCGAGGCGGTGAGCTCAGCGTCTTTTCGGGCCTGGCGCAGCGCCTCGGATTCTTCCTCGTCCCAGACGAAGTCGCCGGAGGCCTTGTCCTTGTCGGAGGGCTCGGCCGCGTCGTCGTCGTCGGCGGTCTCACCCTCGGCGGCCGGAGTGCCCGCCTCCTCGGCGACCTCGGCCGTTGCCGCGGTGCCCTCCTCCTCGGCGACGGTTTCAAGGTCGTCGAGGTCGATCTCGGGTGCGCCGTCGAGTTCTTCGACTGCCGGGTCGACGTCGACGTCGACGTCGTCGACCAGGACCTCGCCCTCGGCTTCAACCGCGGGCGCCGCCGAACCGGCCGGGGCCTTCTTGGCCCGACTGCGTGTCGGCTTCGGCTCGGGGGCGTCGGCGGGGGCCGCCTTGACCGCGGCCGCTTTAGCCGGGGGTGCCGTCTTGACTGCCTTGGCAGGTGCTTTTGCGGGCGCTGCCTTGGCGGGCGCAGTCTTGGCCGCCTTGGCGGGGGCCGCTTTCGCGGGGGCCTTGCTGGCCGGAGCCTTTGTTGCCGGTGTCTTGGTAGCGGGTGCCTTGGTAGCGGGTGCCTTGGTAGCGGTCGCCTTGGTAGCGGGCGCCTTAGCGGCCGGGGCCTTTGCCGCCGGCGTCTTGACGGCGGTCGCCGGGGCGGCCGCGTTGGCGGGGGCAGACTTGCCGGTGGCCTTGGCGGCGACCCGCGCCAGCACACTGCGGGCGGTCCTGGCCGGCGTGGACTTCTCGGCCGTTGCCGGAGCCGAACCGTTGGAGTCCTTGGCGGGCGTCGCAGCGCGCTTGGCCGGCTTCACGGTTGCTTGGCTTGCCTTGGTCGGTGCCACGTACACCCTTTCGATCCTGCGGGGCTTCGCCGAGCGCAGACGTGCGCCACCGGAAAGCATCGGCTATGAGAGATATCGGCGTGATCTGTGTGGATCCTCGCCGCTCGGGGCGCGGCCGCCACGCTCCATTGTAACGGGATATCCGCAGGGCAGCGCGCGGCCGGCTCAGCCCGCCGCCTGCTCCTCGGCCGCGGCCATGGCAGCACCCACGATCCCGGCGGTATTGAGCAGCTGAGCGGCGACAACCGGGGTTCTGTTCTTCAGCAGGGGGATCCATTTGTCGGCCTTCTTGCTGATCCCGCCACCGGCGATGATCAGATCGGGCCAGATCGCGTTCTCCACGGCGACGAGCACCTTGGTGACCTGCTTGCTCCACTTGCGGTAGCTCCAGCCCCTTCGTTCCATGACCGAGGAGGCTGCTCGTTGTTCGGCTTCCTTGCCGCCGACCTCGATATGCCCGAACTCGGTGTTGGGGAGCAGCATTCCGTGGTGGATCACCGCCGAGCCGATTCCGGTGCCGAAGGTCAGCAGGACCACGACGCCGTCCCGGTTGCGGCCGGCGCCGTAGCGCTGTTCTGCCAGGCCGGCCGCATCGGCGTCGTTGAGGACGGTCACGCGCTGACCACCGACCGCCTTGCTGTAAATCTCCTCGGCGTTGCAGCCGATCCAGGACCGGTCGACATTGGCCGCGGTGTGCACGACGCCGTCGACCACGACACCGGGGTAACACACGCCCAGCGGGCCGGTCCAACCGAAGTGGTGCACCACCTCGGCGACCGCCCCGGCCACCGCGTCCGGTGTCGCCGGCTGCGGTGTCTCGATCCGGAACCTCTCGCCGACCAACTGGCCGGTGTCGAGGTCGACGATCGCACCCTTCACTCCGCTGCCGCCCACGTCGACACCGAGGGCTTGCCGTCCGGTCGAGGTCATGATGGTCCTCCCTGCGGTGGGGCGATTGAACCCCAGACTTTAGTTGGTGGGGTGGCCCAGAAGTCGGGATATGAGTGGGGATTACGAAGCCGATCGTGCTGCGATATGGGGCATGAACACCGAGGGACCCGATCAGCTCCGTGAACTGGCCGAGCGACTGGCCGCCGAAGCGGCGGAGTTCGTACGGCGCCGCCGTCCCGGACTCGTCGATCACGGCGCCGACCCGGCGTGGGTGGCAACGAAGAGCAGTCCGACCGATCCGGTGACCGTGGTCGACACCGAGACCGAGGAGTTGCTGCGCACCCGGCTGGCCCGGCTGCGCCCCGGTGAGCCGATTCTCGGAGAGGAGGGCGGCGGCCCGGAGCCCGGCGGGGCGGTGCGCTGGGTGGTCGATCCCATCGATGGCACGGTCAATTTCCTCTACGGGGTCCCGGCTTACGCCGTTTCGGTTGCCGCGCAGGTCGACGGGGTCTCGATCGCCGGGGCGGTCGCCGACGTCGTCAGCGGGGAGATCTACTCGGCCGCAGTGGGCTGCGGAGCCCACGTCACCTCCGGCGGACAGCGGCGCCCGCTCCGGTGCAACGCGGTCGAGGACTTGGCAATGGCGTTGGTGGGCACCGGGTTCGGCTACGAGCCGCAGCGCCGGGGCGTCCAGGCCGCACTGCTGGCCCAGGTGCTTCCGATGGTGCGCGACGTGCGCCGGATCGGATCAGCGGCGCTCGATTTGTGCATGGTCGCCGCGGGTCGCCTCGACGCACACTACGAGCACGGGCTGCACGTGTGGGACTGGGCGGCGGGGGCGTTGATCGCCGCCGAGGCAGGTGCGGTGGTGTTGCTGCCCGGGGAAGCCGGGGGCGGTGCGCCGTTGCTGGTCGCGGCGGCTCCGGGAATCGCCGCCGAACTCATCGCGGTGCTGGATCGGCACGGGGGGCTGTGCCCGCTGCCGTGATCAGCAGCTGCCGCTGTGGATCTTGGTGATCAGCGCGGGATCCGCCGGTTCGTTCGCGCCCGGGCGTAGTCCGGACAGCACGGCGGCGATGTCGTCACTCGTGGTCAGCGAGGTGAAATCGGTGCCGATCACCAAGTCGACCGAATCGTCTTTGCGGTCGTCCTGGTACAACTCGACGCAGGGTGCCACCAGCCAGGTCGCCGCCGCCCCGCTACGTCCGCCCTGCCCGAAGCGGATCTGTCCCTGGCAGGTCAGCCTCGTGCCCGCGTAGATCGGGTCGTTGGCCGCCGTGGGCGCCGCGAATCCCAGATCGCGCAGCGCGCCCGCGACCTCTCCCGCCTGACCGCCCTGCCCGCTGGCGTTCATCACCCGGATCTTGGTGTCGGCGAGCTTGGCAGGACCTACCTCCGCCATGGCTGAGCTACTGACCAGCCGGCCCAGCTTCGGCGCGGCGGGATCGGTCGGGGTGGGAGGGGCGTTGCACGCGGCCGCCTCGCCCACGTTCACCGGACGCGTCAGCACGAACGCCCACGACAGTGCGGTCAGGATCGCCAGGACGGTCACGGCCAGGATTGCCGGGCGGTAGTTGCGCCGGCGGAAGGGCTTTCCGCTCTTGTCGACGGCCGAGCCGTGGGTGATGTCAGCGACCACGTGTGCACTGTAGATGCCACCCGCTACTCTGAGCACCCTCGGTGCCGTGGAGAAGCCATGGCGGCGTAGAACCAATGTGACGTAATTCACAGCCGAACACTCCATGAACAGGGCACGAATCGTGTGGCACATGCGTTCGTCGCTGATACAAAGCCATGCTGAGGTCGCGCATTAGGGGAAGGGACGATGGCTACTGACTACGACGCCCCACGGCGTACCGAAACCGACGAGGTCTCGGAGGATTCACTCGAGGAACTGACTGCGCGCCGTAATGAGGCGCAGTCAGCCGTCGTCGACGTCGACGAGACGGAATCGGCGGAGTCCTTCGAACTGCCGGGTGCTGACCTGTCCGGCGAGGAACTGTCTGTCCGCGTCGTGCCCAAGCAAGCCGACGAGTTCACCTGCTCGAGCTGTTTTCTGGTGCATCACCGCAGCCGTCTCGCCAGCGAGAAGAACGGCGAGTTGATCTGCACCGACTGCGCGGCCTGACGGCTCGCAGATCAGCTTCGCAGTGCCGACAGGACCCGTTCGGGATGGCGGCTGCTGACCAACCAGTACGGCGTCGGGTCGTCGGGGTCGTCAAGGACCACCAGCACCATGGGACCCACCCAGTTGCGGTGCAGCACGTATGCGGCGGGATCCAGTTGGCGGCCCAGTGCGGCCGACTTCGCGCTTCGCGGGACGGCCGCCGAACGGGTCACCACCGATAACGGGAGATGAGCGGGCCCCGCCCACAGTTCGACGTCGGCGCCGGTACTGATGACCTGCACCTCCATGCGGCCCAGCCACAGCAACACGCCGACGGCGACGGGAGCGAGGACCGCATAGGGCAGCCAGTTGGGGAGATTGCGCACGCCCATGTTCACCTCGGCGGCCAGCAGGGCCGACAACCCGAGACCGATCGGCCACCACCACCACGGCACCCACAGCCGTTCCCGGTACCGCACGGTTTGCGTGGCGACCTGCGAACGAGACACGCGGCCAAGGGTAGTCTTTGCCTTCGTGCACAGCAGTCTCGCAGTGGTTCGCCTGGACCGGGATCTCCCCATGCCGGCCCGCGCCCACGACGGCGACGCCGGTGTCGATCTCTACAGCACCGAGAACGTTGAACTGGCGCCCGGACGCCGCGCCCTGGTATCCACCGGCATCGCGGTGGCGATTCCGCACGGCATGGTGGGCCTGGTTCATCCCCGGTCTGGTTTGGCTGCGCGCGTGGGGCTTTCGATCGTCAACAGTCCGGGCACCATCGACGCCGGTTACCGCGGTGAGATCAAGATTTCGCTAATCAACCTCGATCCCGACACCCCGATCGTCATTCACCGGGGTGATCGCATCGCCCAGTTGGTGGTCCAGCGCGTCGAACTCCCAGAACTGGTTGAGGTGGCCTCCTTCGACGAGGCCGGCCTGGCTGATACCACCCGTGGTCACGGCGGCCACGGTTCCTCCGGCGGACATGCGAGTTTGTGATGGCATTCGGTAGACGTAAACACGATCGGGACGGCGGGACGGGCCACGAGGCGGTCCCGGAGGGTGCTTCCGAGGGCGCAGTCGAGGAGAACCCCACTGAGGTCGTCGAGGAGTATCCGGAGGAGTCAGTGGTCTGGGACGGTGACGGCGGCCCGTTCGACATCGAGGACTTCGACACCCCCGAGCAGGCGGCCGTGGCCCGGCTCGATCTGGGTTCGGTGCTCATCCCGATGCCCCCCGGCGGGCAGGTCCAGGTGGAGTTCAACCAGACCGGCGTTCCCACGGCGATCTGGGTGGTGACCCCCAACGGCCGGTTCACCATCGCCGCGTACGCCGCGCCGAAGTCACCCGGACTATGGCGCGAGGTGGCCGCCGAGTTGGCGGAGGCACTGCGCAACGACAATGCCGCGGTGACCATCGAGGACGGCCCGTGGGGCCGCGAGGTGGTGGGCACCGGTGCCGGAGCGGTCCGCTTCATCGGCGTGGACGGCTTCCGCTGGATGATCCGATGCGTGGTCAACGGCATGCCGCAATCGATGCCGGCCCTGGCGGCCGAGGCGCGGGATGCGCTGGCCGACACGGTGGTTCGCCGTGGTGAGACTCCGCTGCCGGTACGGACACCGCTGCCGGTGGAGCTTCCCGAGGAACTCGCCGCCCAGATGCAGGCGGCCGCCGCCCAGCAGGCCCAGCAGCAGCAGGCGATGATCGCCGCCCAACAGGCCTACCTGGCTCAGCAGCAACAACTCCAGCAGCAGCAGGCCCAGGAGCGCCTCAACGCCTCCGGTTCGGCCATGCAGCAGTTGCGCAGCACCAGCACCGGCGGCTAATCGATCGCCTGCAGGGCATCGACACAGGCCCCCCCGAGCAGCGCCGGTCGTGGCCCGAACTCCTCGAGACGAATCGTGCGGAGGGCGGCGCGGGGCGCCCACGACGTCCAGTCGGCGGCCACCGAAGCGGGGTGAATCGCGTCGTCGGACGCCGCGATGACAGCCAGTGGGACGCTCAGGCGGCGCAGATCCTCGGCAGTGGGTCCCACGTAGGCGGCAGCCTCGTCCATCGCGTCGGGCAGCGCCGGCCATTGTCGCCGCCAGGAGCGCGCCAGTTCGTCGGCCAACCACCATGGGCTCGAGGACCGCATCGCCGCCGTGGTGGCCTCCAGACCGTCCCGACGCAGGGTTGCGGCGGTATGGCGGGCAGAGACCGCCGCCGGAGCGCCGTTGGGGGCGCCGGTCCACGGCGGCAGCACGGCCAGCACCGCCGCGGTGTGGTCCGGGTGTGTCATTGCCCACCGGACGGCAAGCGCCGCGCCGAGGGACACTCCGCCGACCGCGATGCGAGCGGAGTCCCCGGACTGTTCCCGCGACTGTCTCAGGACCCCGTCCAGCGCCTCCAGATAGCCGTCGACCAATCGCTCCGGCTCGGGCGCGACGCTGACCACCACCGCGCCGGCCCGGGACAGTGGCCCGGCCAGAGCCCGGGTGAGGTAGTCGTCATCGGAACCCGTCCCGGGCAGCAGGACGGTCACGAGACCCTGCACGCTGATCGCCACCCCACGATGGTGCCCCGCCGGGCGCGTCCGCGGAATTCGGGGTACGGCTCATGGCGTCGCGGAACCAAGAGGTCTACCGTGACGGTGGCACTGTGATCGAACTTCAGGAGAGACCATGGCCACGGCCGAAGGTTTTGTGCGTCGTCTGACCAAGAGGCTGACGGAGAGTCCCGAGGCGCGCGACGCCGAGGAACTCAGCGATGAGGCCGTCAACACCGGCGCCCAGCGCGCCGTGGACTGTTGTCGCGGTCAGGAGGTCACCATGGTGGGCCAGCTGCGCAGCGTCGAGACCAACGCGAAGGGCTGCGCCGGGGGAGTCCGGGCCGACTTCTTCGACGGCACCGACTCGGTGACGCTGGTCTGGCTGGGGCAGCGCCGAATCCCCGGCATCGAGTGCGGACGAACCCTTCGGGTGCGCGGCCGGCTCGGCGTGCTCGACAACGGCAGCAAGGCGATTTACAACCCGCACTACGAGATTCAGCGTTGAGTCCGGTCGAACCCGAGGCCGACACCACCTCAGGCGCCAAGAAGACTCCCGGCCAGGCCCTGCTGGGTCAGATGGGCGGGGTGTCCGGCCTGATTTACTCCGCGCTGCCGGTGGCGGTGCTGGTGCCGATGAACACGGCCTTCGGACTGCTGCCCGCGCTGGCCGCCGCGCTGGGCGTGGCCGCGGCGATCCTGATTTGGCGCCTCATCCGGCACGACTCCGTGCAACCGGCGGTCGCCGGATTCTTCGGCGTCGGTGTCAGCGCGCTGATCGCCTGGCTGGTGGGAGCCTCGAAGGGCTACTTCCTGCTGGGAATCTGGACGTCGCTGGCCTGGGCGGTGGTTTTCGGGCTGTCGGTGCTCATTCGCCGCCCGATCGTCGGATACATCTGGAGCTGGGTGAACGGGCACGACCGCGCCTGGCGACAGTCCCGCAAGGCAGTGCTGGCCTTCGACGCCGCGACGCTGGTGTGGGTCGCGGTGTTCGCCGCTCGGTTCGCCGTTCAGCACCACCTCTACGACGCCGACAAGACCGGCTGGCTGGGGGTGGCCCGCATCGCGATGGGCTGGCCGTTGGCCGCGGTGGGCGCGCTGGTCACCTATCTGGCGATCCGCACCGCGCAACGTGCGCTGCACGCCGAGCGCGCCGCCCAGCGCACCGACTGCTGGCCGACCGCGCGCGTCGACCATGCCACGGGTTCCGACTGACGGCTCAGGCGCCTTCGTTCAACAGTCGTCTCAGATCGACCTCCACGTCGGGTGCTGCCACGAACAGCAGTTCGTCGCCACCCTCCAGCGGTTGGTCGGGCTCGGGAACGATCACCCGCTGGCCGCGCAGGATCGTCACCAGCGCGACGTCACGAGGCAGTTCCAGCTTGCGGACGGGCCTGCCGCCCCACGGGGTGTCGTCAGGCAGGGTGACCTCCACCAGGTTGGCGTTGCCCTTGCGGAATTCCATCAGGCGCACCACGTCGCCGATCGCGAAAGCCTCCTCGACCAGCGAGGCCAGCATCCGCGGTGTCGACACCGCGACGTCCACTCCCCAGGCGTTGTCGAAGAGCCATTCATTGCGCGGGTCGTTGACCCGGGCGACCACCCGCGGCACGGCGAACTCCGTCTTGGCCAGCAGGGACAGCACGACGTTGGCCTTGTCGTCGCCGGTCGCGGCGATCACCACGTCGAACTCCTCCAATTGCATCGCTTCGAGCAGGCTCAACTCGCAGGCGTCGCCGAACAGCCAGTGAGCGGCCGGGATCGCGTCGACGTCGAAGTGGCCGGGGTTGCGTTCGATGAGGGAGACGTCGTGGGAGTTCTCCACCAGTTCGCGGGCGATGGACCGCCCGACGGCTCCCGCCCCGGCGATCGCGACCTTCATTCCCCGACCCCTTCCGCGGGTGGCTGGTGGGCGATGGCCAGCGCCTCGCCGGCACTCCCGGACACGGCCGCCAGGTACACCTGGTCGCCGGCCTGGATAACGGTCCTCGGTTCGGGCAACACCCCGGTTCCGAACCGGATGAGGAAGGCCGCCCGGGCTCCGGTCGCCTCCTCCAGAGTGGCCACCCGATGGCCGACCCAGCCTTCGTTGAGGTCCAATTCGGCAACCACGACGGTGCCGGTGGGGTCCCGCCACCCGGTGGTCTCCGTTTCCCGGGTCAGCGTGTTCAGCAGCCGGTCGGTCGTCCACGGCACCGTCGCCACGGTGGGGATGCCGAGCCGCTCGTAGACTGCCGCACGCTTGGCGTCATAGATGCGCGCCACGACCCGTTGCACACCGAACATCTCCCGGGCCACCCGGGCCGAGATGATGTTGGAGTTGTCACCGGAGGACACTGCGGCGAACGCGTCCGCGCCCTCAATTCCGGCGCGTAGCAACACATCCCGGTCGAATCCCATGCCCTGGATCCGCTCGCCGGCGAACTCCGGGGAGAGCCGGTGGAACGCGTTGGGGTCGCGATCGATGATCGCCACCTCGTGCCCCAGCCGCGACAGCGCCTCGGCAAGCGATGCGCCGACCCGGCCGCAACCCATCACCACAACCCGCACCTGAATGTCCTTTCGCGGAGTTCGTGTGCCGGCCCGCGGGGGCCGTGCGGTATGGGAACGCTACCGCGATTCGACCGAAGGCCTACCCTTGGCACTCGTGTCCAAGCTTTCCACCGGTTTGCGTCGGGTGCTCATCGGGCAGCCCTTCCGCAGCGACAAGCTGGCCCACACGCTGCTGCCCAAGCGCATCGCCCTGCCGGTGTTCGCCTCGGATGCGATGTCGTCGGTCGCCTACGCGCCCGAGGAGATCTTCCTGGTGCTCTCCGTCGCCGGTCTGTCCGCCTACACGATGGCGCCCTGGATCGGCCTGGCCGTTGCGTTCGTGATGCTCGTCGTGGTCGCGTCCTATCGGCAGAACGTGCACGCCTACCCGTCCGGCGGCGGTGACTACGAGGTGGTGACGACCAATCTCGGTCCCACCGCCGGTTTGACGGTGGCCAGCGCCCTGCTGGTCGACTACGTGCTCACCGTCGCGGTGTCGATGGCGTCGGCGATGTCCAACATCGGCTCGGCCGTGCCGTTCATCGCCCAGCACAAGGTGATCTTCGCGGTGACCGCCATCGTGCTGCTGACGGCGATCAACCTGCGCGGCATCCGGGAGTCCGGCACCGCGTTCGCCATTCCCACCTACGCCTTCATCGTCGGCATGTTCCTGATGCTGGCCTGGGGCTTCTTCCAGATCCACGTGCTGGGCCATCACCTGCAGGCGGAGTCGGCGGGGTTCGAACTGCAGTCCGAACACGGCGACATCATGGGATTCGCCCTGGTCTTCCTGGTGGCGCGGGCATTCTCGTCCGGCTGCGCCGCGCTGACCGGTGTGGAGGCCATCAGCAACGGAGTTCCGGCATTCCGCAAACCCAAGTCGCGCAACGCCGCCACCACCCTGGCCATGCTCGGCGGCCTTGCGGTCGTGATGTTCATGGGCATGATCATCCTGGCCAACGAGACCGGCGCGAAGCTGGCCGAGCGGCCCGAGGAACAGCTGATCGGAGCACCGGCGGACTACCACCAGAAGACGCTGGTCGCCCAGCTCGCCGGCAGTGTGTTCCACGACTTCCCGGTCGGCCTCTACCTGATCACCGGCGTGACCGCCCTGATCCTCGTGCTGGCGGCCAACACCGCGTTCAACGGCTTCCCGGTGCTGGGGTCCATCCTGGCCCAGGACCGCTACCTGCCCCGGCAGTTGCACACCCGGGGCGACCGTCTGGCCTTCTCCAACGGCATCGTCTTCCTCGCGCTCGCCGCGATCGCCTTCATCGTCGCGTTCAACGCCGAGGTGACCCAGCTCATTCAGCTCTACATCGTGGGTGTGTTCATCTCGTTCACCCTCAGCCAGATCGGCATGGTGCGGCACTGGACCCGGTTGTTGGCCACCGAGGACGACCCCGCCGAGCGCGGCAAGATGAAGCGCGCGCGCGTCATCAACACCATCGGGTTCATCGCTACCGGGACGGTGCTGCTCATCGTGCTGGTGACCAAGTTCCTGGCCGGGGCATGGATCGCCATCGTGGCGATGGGCGGGCTGTTCATGCTGATGAGGGCGATCAACCGGCACTACAGCAGGGTGTCCCAGGAACTGACACCGGACGAGCAGGAGCGCGGCGAGATCGTGCTGCCCAGCCGCAACCACGCGGTGGTGCTGGTGTCCAACATGCACCTGCCCACCCTGCGGGCGCTGGCTTACGCGCGGGCGACCCGCCCCGACGTGCTGGAGGCGCTGACGGTCAACGTCGACGACGTCGAGACCCGCAAGCTCACCGCCGAGTGGGAGGACAGTGAGGTCACCGTCCCGCTGAAAGTCGTCGCCTCGCCGTACCGCGAAGTCACCGGACCGGTCGTCGAGTACATCAAACGCATCAGCAAGGAGTCCGCGCGCACGGTCGTCACCGTGTTCATTCCCGAGTATGTAGTCGGGCACTGGTGGGAACATCTGCTGCACAACCAGAGCGCGCTGCGTCTGAAGACCAGGCTCCTGTTCATCCCGAACGTGATGATGACGTCGGTTCCCTGGCAACTGAATTCGTCGATCAAGGTCCGCCAGCTCGAGGAGCAGAGCGCTCCGGGTGACGTCCGCAGGGGCTTTGTGGAGTGATCGAATCTGCGCCGGACGAGCTGGTGCTGGACACCGAAGCGCCGGCCAACGGCGGAAGCTGTGTGGCACGCCACGACGGTCGGGTGGTGTTCGTGCGTTACGCGCTGCCGGGGGAGCGGGTGCGGGCCCGGGTGACCGAGCAGCGGGGTTCGTACTGGCACGCCGACGCGATCGAGATTGTCCAGCCGTCGCCCGACCGGATTGCGCCGCTGTGCCCGGTGGCGGGTGTGGACGGGGCCGGATGCTGCGACCTCGCCTTCGCCGAGCCGCAGGCAGCCCGCGTCCTCAAGGGCGCTGTCGTGGCCAATCAGCTTGCCCACCTGGGCGATTTCCAGTGGGAGGGATCAGCCGAACCGGTGGGATCCGGCGAGCCGGTCGGGTGGCGCACCCGGGTCCAGCTAGACGTGGGTCCCGACGGCCGTGCCGGTCTGCACCGCTACCACAGCACCGAGTTGGTGACCGATCTGCGCTGCGGGCAACTGCCCGACGGCATGCTCGACGGCCTCGACGGGCCGCGGTGGCGCCCCGGCGACCGGTTGCTGGTCGTGCTTGATGACGACGGCCGCCGGCACGTGCGCAGCGCGGCCGCCGACCGACGCGACAGCACGATGGTCGAAGGCGGGCCGACCACGGTTCAGCGGGTGGGAGAACGGGTCTGGCGGCTGCCGGTGACCGCGTTCTGGCAGTCGCACCGCGAGGCGGCGGCCGGTTACAGCGCCCTGGTGCACCAGTGGCTGGGTGGTTCGGGGGCGCGCCGTGCCTGGGACCTCTACGGCGGCGCCGGTCTGTTCGCCGCTGCGTTGGCCGAGGTGGTGGGGGACAACGGTCAGGTGCTCACCGTGGACACCGCGCGCAGCGCCTCGGGGGCGGCGCGCGCCGCGTTGGCCGACCTGCCGGTGCGGGTGGTGTCGGAGTCGGTGCGCCGGTTTCTCGCCGGCAAGCCCCGAGGAGCCGATGTGGCGTTGCTCGACCCGCCTCGCGCCGGTGCCGGCCGGGAGGTCATCGAGTTGGTTTCCGAGGCAGGCGTGGCACAGGTGGTTCACATCGGTTGCGAGGCCGCGTCATTCGCGCGGGATATCGGCCTCTACCGTTCCCGCGGCTACCGGGTCGCCGAGATCCGGGTGTTCGACGCATTCCCGCTGACCCATCACGTGGAGTGCTTCGCACTGCTCACCCGCCAGTAGCGCACGTACACTCATTTCCCCGTCGACCGCCGAGGTGACAGATGGCACAGCAGGATCACGCAGACGCCCATGAGCCTCTCTTCGCCCGCGGATCGTGGTCGGAGACCCGCCGCGTCATCGGTGTGCTGCGCGAGGAAACCGTCGGCGGCGCCATTCTTCTGGCCGCGGCCGCCATCGCATTGATCTGGGCGAACTCTCCGTGGGCGGAGTCCTACAAGACTCTCACCCAGCTTCATCTCGGACGTGACGTCTTCGGCCTGCATCTGGACCTGTCGCTGGGGGCCTGGGCCGCCGACGGCCTGCTGGCGATCTTCTTCTTCGTCGTCGGACTGGAACTCAAACGGGAGTTCGTGGCCGGCGACCTCCGTGAACCGTCCCGCGCGGCCCTGCCGATCGCCGCCGCGGTGGGCGGCATGGCGGTTCCCGCCCTGATCTTCGCCGCGTTCACCTGGGGTGCCGGTGACGGCGCGGTGCGCGGCTGGGCCATTCCCACCGCCACCGACATCGCGTTCGCGGTGGCGGTGCTGGCCGTCATCTCCACGCACCTGCCCAGCGCGCTGCGGACCTTCCTGCTGACCCTGGCGGTGGTCGACGACCTGCTCGCGATCGCCGTGATCGCGGTGTTCTACACCTCCAAGATCAACCTGCCGGCCCTGCTGCTGGCGCTGATTCCCCTGGGGCTCTTCGCCGTTGCGGTTCAGCGACGGGTTCGCAGCTGGTGGCTGCTCATCCCGCTCGCGCTGTTGACATGGGTGTTCGTCCACGAGTCGGGCATCCACGCCACCGTCGCCGGAGTGCTGCTCGGTTTCATGGTGCCGGTGGTGCGCAGTGCCAAGGCGGGAGGGCCGGAGGCCGGACCGGGACTGGCCGAGCATTTCGAGCATCTGGTGCGACCGCTGTCGGCCGGTTTCGCGGTACCGGTCTTCGCCTTCTTCGCCGCCGGCGTGACCTTCGGTGGCTATGACGGTTTCGTGACAGCGCTGCGTAACCCGGTGGCACTGGGCATCGTGTTCGGGCTGGTCGTCGGCAAGACGATCGGGGTGTTCGGCACCACCCGGTTGCTGGCGGCGTTCACCCACGCCAGCCTCGACGCATCGCTGCGCTGGATCGATGTGTTCGGGGTGGCCATGCTGGCGGGGATCGGATTCACGGTATCGCTGCTGATCGGGGATTTGGCCTACGGGCACGAGTCGCCGCGCCAGGACGTCGTCAAGGTCGCCGTGCTGACCGGTTCGGTGCTGGCGGCATTGCTGGCCGCGGTGGTGCTGCGGGCCCGCAACCGGCACTACCGGGCTGTCTTCGACATGGAAACCGCCGATGCCGACCACGACGGCGTGCCCGACGTGTACCAGGAGAGCACCCGCCGGGATGGGTAGACTGTGGCAATGCTCAAACAGGTCCGCGGCCCCGCTGATCTGCAGCGTCTTTCGCAGGATCAGCTGACCGAACTGGCGGGGGAGATCCGCCAGTTCCTCGTCCACAAGGTGGCGGCCACCGGTGGGCACCTGGGGCCGAATCTCGGTGTGGTGGAGCTCACCCTGGCTCTGCACCGGGTGTTCGACTCCCCCCAGGACCCGATCATCTTCGATACCGGACATCAGTCCTACGTGCACAAGATGCTGACCGGGCGCAGCGCCGATTTCGACACCCTGCGGTCCAAGGGCGGGCTGTCGGGCTACCCGTCGCGCGCCGAAAGCGACCACGACTGGGTGGAGTCCAGCCACGCGTCGGCGGCGCTGTCCTACGCCGACGGGCTGTCCAAGGCGTTCGAGTTGAGTGGTCAGCGCAACCGCCACGTGGTGGCCGTCGTCGGCGACGGCGCCCTGACCGGCGGTATGTGCTGGGAGGCGCTGAACAACATCGCCGGGGCACGTCGGCCGGTGGTGATCGTCGTCAACGACAACGGCCGCAGCTACGCGCCGACCATCGGGGGTCTGGCCGAACACCTCGCCGGCTTGCGCCTGCAACCGGCCTACGAGCGGATGCTGGAGCGCGGCCGCAGCGCGGTGCGGGCCATCCCGGTGATCGGTGAGGTCTGCTTCCAGGCCATGCACAGCGTCAAGGCCGGTATCAAGGACGCCGTCTCGCCGCAGGCGATGTTCACCGATCTGGGACTCAAGTACGTGGGGCCGATCGACGGACATGACGAGCACGCCGTGGAGACCGCGCTTCGGCACGCCCGCGGCTACAACCGACCGGTGATCGTGCATGTGGTCACCCGCAAGGGAATGGGCTACGCGCCGGCGGAGAACGACGAGGCCGAGCAGATGCACGCCTGCGGCATCATCGATCCGGAGACCGGCCAGGCCACCAAGATCGCCGCTCCCGGATGGACGTCGGTGTTCTCCGACGCGCTGATCGCCTACGCGGGCGTGCGCCGCGACATCGTCGCCATCACCGCCGCGATGCCCGGTCCCACCGGTCTGGCCGCCTTCGGCGAGCGCTATCCGGACCGGCTGTTCGATGTGGGCATCGCCGAGCAGCACGCCGTGACCTCGGCAGCCGGGATGGCCATGGGTGGCCTGCACCCGGTGGTGGCGATCTATTCGACGTTCCTCAACCGGGCGTTCGACCAACTCCTGATGGACGTTGCGCTGCACAAACTTCCGGTGACCCTCGTTCTGGACCGTGCCGGGATCACCGGCAATGACGGCGCCAGCCACAACGGGATGTGGGATCTGTCGGTCCTGAACATCGTGCCCGGCATCCGGGTGGCCGCCCCGCGCGACGGCGCCCGGTTGCGTGAAGAACTCGGTGAGGCGCTCGAGGTTGACGACGGGCCGACGGTCCTGCGTTTCCCGAAAGGCGATGTGGGCGAGGATATTCCGGCGCTGGAGCGGATGTCCGGTATTGATGTGCTGGTGCGCCCGGCTGATGGACTCGCCCAGGACGTGCTGCTGGTCTCGGTGGGATCATTCGCCCCGATGGCCATCAAGGTCGCCGGCCGGCTACGCAAGCAGGGCATCGGGGTGACGGTGGTCGACCCCCGCTGGGTGTTGCCGGTGCCTGAGGCGCTCGGGCCGATGGCGCGGGCCCACAAACTGGTGGTCACCGTCGAGGACAGCGGTGTACAGGGCGGTGTCGGCTCGGCGGTCTCGGCTGCGCTGCGCGCCGCGGACATCGATGTCCCATGCCGGGATGTCGGTGTGCCGCAACGGTTCCTTGATCACGCCTCCCGCGGCGAGGTTCTCGACGAGGTCGGACTGACCGAGCAGAACGTCGCCCGCCAGGTCACCGGATGGGTGGCCGCGCTCGGAGCGATCGACGACTCGATGGCCCACCAGGTCGACTGACGCGGCGGCGATCAGGCCGGGGGTTGCTGTCCCAGCGCCCTTGCCAGGGCCGGTACCACCAGGTTGCGCTGCCACGCACGCGCACCGGCCTCGCGCAGGAAGGCATCGGTCGCGGCGTCCGCGTCGTCGGCTTCCGTCCATTCCCAGCACAGCCTTCGCACCAGTTCCGGCGAGACCAGGTTCTCGGCCGGCACCGTCACCGTTCGGGAAACCTCGGCCAGGGCTGATCGGGCCGATTCCAAGCGCAGCGCCGCCTCCGGCTTGCGTTTGGCCCACCGCACCGGAGGCGGAGGTCCGTTGAGTTGCTCGGCGGTGTCGGGGGGCTGGTCGTTGCTGCGGGCGGCCGCCAGGGCGTCCAGCCACACCTGGGCGGTGCGGCGTTGCTTGTGGCCCCCGAATATCGGCAGGGCCAGCAGTTCGTCGACCGTGGTGGGGTTGGCCGCCGCCGCGGCGATGATCGCCGAATCGGGCAGGATCCGTCCCGGCGCGATGTCGCGGCTACGTGCGATGCGGTCCCGGGCCGTCCACAGTTCGCGGACCGCCGCCAACCCCTGCTGGGAGCGGACCTTGTGGATTCCCGAGGTTTTTCGCCATCGGTCACGTCGGGTCGGTGTGCTCTCGGCGCCGCGCAGATACTCGAATTCCTCTGCCGCCCAGGCTGTTTTGTCCTGTTCGGCCAACACCGACGAGATCGCCGAACGCAACTCGATCAGGACTTCGACGTCCAGGGCCGCATAGTTCAGCCAGTCGGCGGGCAGTGGGCGCTTGGACCAGTCTGCGGCGCCGTGGCCCTTGGCCAGGCCCAGGCCCAGCAGGCGCTCCACCATCGCCGCGAGGTTGACCCGTTCGAAGCCGGCCAGTCGCCCGGCGAGTTCGGTGTCGTACAAAGCCGGCGGGCGCAGGCCGACCTCGGCCAGGCAGGGCAGATCCTGGTCGGCGGCGTGCAGGATCCACTCGTCATCGGCCAGCACGTCGGCGAGTGGCTTGAGTGCGTCCAGTGGGCTGTCGCCGTGGTTGACCGGGTCGATCAGCACCGTTCCGGCGCCGTGGCGGCGGATCTGGATGAGATAGGCCCGGTTGGAGTACCGGAAGCCGGACGCCCGCTCTGCGTCGACGGCGAACGGACCGCTGCCACGCGCGAGTTGGTCTGCGGCCCTGGCGATCTCGTCAACCGTGATCGACACGTCGGGAACGCCCTCGGCCGGGCAGGCCAGGGGTACCGGCGGGGGCCCATCGGGTGTCGCGCCGGACTCTGGGACGTCGGCCCCATCGGGATGCGGAGTGTCGAGCCTGTCGGATTCCGGCATATCAGGCGCGGGAACGGGAATTCAGATCGGTCACGCCCACCGGCGGCAAACCGGCCGCATGCTCGAGAACCTCGCAGAACGCCTGCACATGGGTGCCCAGGGCCGGCGTCGTGGCCGTCCATGAGGCCCGCATTTCCAACTGATGGGCCCGCGGGGGTCCGGAGATGTCGCCGTAGCGCACCGAGGTGGTCGCGGTGACCGTGCCGCCCAGGGCGGTGACGTGCTCGGAGCGGTCGGCCAGAGCGTCGACCAGCCAACTCCAGGCCACCTCGGGGAGCAGGGGATCGACCGCCTCGTGCGGGTCGAGGTCGGCCTGGATGTAGGACACCAGGCGCATCGTGCCGTCCCAGGCCTCGGCGCCGTCGGGGTCGTGCAGCAGAATCAGCCGGCCGAACGCATCGCCCTCGGAGCGCTCGGGGACGATCTCGACCTCCGGCCGTCGGACCTCAGCGCCGAGCGCGTAGCTGTAGGGCGCGAGGCGCTGGGGCGGGCGGATCGGGCCGAGTTCGATCTCAGGCCGGACCTGGGCGGCGTTCATGGCCGCCACGGCGTCGCGGAACGGTTTGGGCTCCGGATCGGTCACTCACACGACGGTAGCCCCATCCGGCAGACCGTGCTGTCAGGCGCGCCGCGGGGGTGGCGCACCGGGCGCCCTGTACGCGCCGCCCAACGTGGCAGCATGGTGCCGATGAGCACCCGTCGCCACCTGCCCGAGGCGCCCTACCTGGCCGCCGCCACCGGCCGCGCACCGCGCCGCATCCCGGTCTGGTTCATGCGTCAGGCCGGCCGCTCGCTGCCGGAATACCGGGCGCTGCGCGCCAAGAACACGATGATGCAGGCCTGCTTCGACCCCGAGCTGATCTGCGAGATCACCCTGCAGCCGGTCCGGCGGCACGACGTCGACGCGGCGATCCTGTTCTCCGACATCGTCGTGCCGTTGCGCGGTGCGGGGGTGGATCTGGACATCGTGCCCGACGTCGGCCCGGTGATCGCGAGCCCGGTCCGAACCCACGCCGACGTGCTGGCGCTGAAAGGCCTTGAGCTGCAAGGAGTGAGTGCGGTGCAGGATGCTGTCGGCATGCTCGTCGACGCACTGGGCGAGGTGCCGTTGATCGGTTTCGCCGGCGCACCGTTCACCATGGCGTCCTACCTGATCGAAGGCGGCCCCAGCAAGCTGCATGAGCGCACCAAGACGATGATGTTCGCCGATTCGTCGACGTGGCACGCACTGATGGAGGTGCTCGCCGACCTGACCATCGACTTCCTGCGCGTCCAGCTCGAGGCGGGGGTCGACGCCATTCAGCTGTTCGATTCCTGGGCGGGCACGCTGTCGCTGGCCGACTACCGCGCCTACGTGCTGCCGCACAGCGCGCGGGTGTTCGCCGCCCTCGCGGGCTACGGCGTGCCGATGACGCATTTCGGCGTCAACACCGGCGAGCTTCTCGGTGCGATGGGCCAGGCCGGGGCCACCGTGGTGGGGGTGGACTGGCGGACCTCCCTGGCCGATGCCGCGGTCCGGATCGGGCCCGGCAAGGCGCTGCAGGGCAACCTCGATCCGGTGGTGTTGCTGTCCGGCTGGCCGGCGATCGAGAAGACCGCCCGCGCCGTGGTCGACGACGGGCGCCTTGCTCTCGACGTCGGGGCCACCGGACACATCTTCAACCTCGGTCACGGTGTGCTGCCGCCCACCGACCCGCAGATGCTCACCGATCTGGTGGGCTTGGTGCATTCGCTGTGACCACGTATGCGGTTGTGGGAGGGGGCATTTCGGGCCTCGTCGCGGCCTACCGCATACGTGTCGCCGTCGGTCCGGAACCGACGATCCTGATGTTCGACCCGGCCGACCGGCTCGGGGGCGTCCTGCGCACCGAGAGCCTGTGCGGTCAGCCGATGGACGTCGGCGCCGAGGCATTCGTGGTGCGCCGGCCCGAGGTGCCCGCCCTGCTGTCCGAACTGGGCCTGGCCGACCGTCAGATCACGCCCACCGGTGTGCGGCCCACCATCTACAGCCAGGGCCGCCTGCACCCACTGCCGCCAGGCGCCGTCAACGGCATCCCGGGATCGGCCCAGTCGCTGGAGGGCCTGGTGGATCAGGCCACTCTCGCGCGGGTCGCCGCAGAACCCGAGCTCGCCATGCCTTGGCAGCCCGGTGCGGACCCGTCCGTCGGAGCGGTCGTGGCCGACAGGTTCGGCGAACAGGTGGTGACCCGCTCGGTGGACCCGATGCTGTCCGGGGTGTACGCCGGTTCGGCCTCCACCATCGGCATCCGCTCGGCGGTGCCGACGGTGGCAGCAGCACTCGACGACGGTGCCGGCAGCCTCACCGAGGCGGTCCGGCGGGCGTCCCCCGGCGGCCCGGGCGGACCGGTGTTCGCCGCCATCAAAGGCGGCTATCAGGTGCTGCTGGAGGCTCTGATCGCGCGCACCGTGATGCAGTGGGTGCCCACGGCGGTGCGCGAGTTGGCTGCCGACCGCAAGGGGTGGGAACTCACCGACGAGGCCGGGCACACCTGGCGTGCCCAGGGCGTCGTGGTGGCACTGGCCGCGCCGCAGGCGGCGGCACTGCTCGAGGACGTCGCCCCGCAGTCTGCGGCCGCGGCCGCGCGCATCCCGGTTGCCTCCGCGGTGGTGCTGGCCATGGGCGCCGCCGCCGGCACCCCGTTCCCGCCGCAGTCCGGCGTCCTGGCCGCCTCCGGAGAAGCCCTGCACGCCAAGGCCATCACGCTGTCGACTCGCAAATGGGGGGGAATCGGCGAGGCCGAACTGCTTCGCCTGTCCTTCGGACGATTCGGCGACAATGTGGCCCGCAGCACTCCCGACGACACCTTGCAGGCGTGGGCGGTCGAGGACCTCGCCACGGTGTTCGGGATCGCCGTCGACCCCGTCGCCGTCACGGTGCGCCGCTGGATCGATTCACTGCCCCAGTACGGTCCCGGCCACGCCGATCTGGCCGCGCAGGTGCGCGCCGGCCTGCCGCCCGCGCTGGCTGTGGCCGGCAACTTCCTCGACGGCGTCGGGGTCCCGGCCTGCCTGGCCGCGGCCGGGCGGGCCGCGGCGGTCGTCCTGGCGGCCACCGGCCGCTAAACCCCTCATCCCGACGGGTAGCGCGGCGTGGCACCATGGTGGCCATGGCGCGACTGGACTACGACGCACTCAACGCCACCATCCGTTACGTCATGTTCTCCTCGTTCGCCGCGGAGCCGGGAGCGCTGGGCTACGACGAGGAGACCCGCGCCGCGGTGACCGATGAGACTGCCACTTTCCTCAAGCAGCACGAGGACGACGGTGTCGTGGTCCGCGGCATCTACGACGTCGCCGGCCTGCGCGCCGACGCGGACTTCATGATCTGGACGCACGCTGAGCGGCTCGAGTCCCTCCAGGCGCTCTACAGCGACTTCCGGCGCACGACCACCCTGGGCCGGGCAACCCGGCCGGTGTGGAGCAGCGTCGCACTGCACCGGCCGGCCGAGTTCAACAAGAGCCACGTACCGGCTTTCCTCGCCGGTGAGGAGCCCGGCAACTATGTCTGCGTCTATCCGTTCGTGCGGTCACTGGACTGGTACCTGCTGCCCGACGACGAGCGCCGCAAGATGCTCGCCGACCACGGGATGGCCGCGCGGGGCTACAAGGACGTCCGCGCCAACACCGTGCCGGCCTTCGCGCTCGGCGACTACGAGTGGATCCTGGCGTTCGAGGCGGCCGAGTTGTACCGGATCGTCGACCTGATGCGGGACCTGCGCGCGACGGAGGCCCGTCGCCACGTACGCGAGGAGATCCCGTTCTACACCGGTCCGCGCGTCAGTGTCGAGGAACTGGTTGCGCGTCTGCCGTAGCGGCTAGGACTCCGGTACCAACCGCAGCGAAATCGAGTTGATGCAGTACCGCTGGTCGGTGGGAGTGGGGTAGCCCTCACCGGAGAACACGTGTCCCAGGTGGCTGTGGCAGTTGGCGCACACCACCTCCACGCGGCGCATGCCCAGCGAATCGTCCGTACGCAGGATCACCGCCTCCGACCGGGCCGGGTCGAAGAACGAGGGCCACCCGCAGTGCGACTCGAACTTCTCTGTGCTGCGGAACAATTCGGCTCCGCAGGCCCGGCACTCGTAGACGCCTTCGGTCTTGGTGTCGGTGTATTCGCCGACGAAGGCCCGTTCGGTGCCGGCCTGGCGCAGCACGTGGTACTCATCCGGGGTGAGACGGCTGCGCCATTCGTCATCGCTGAGTTGCAGTGCGGGACGTTCCATCCCACCAAGTTAGCGCGCCCTACGGGGTCGCGGGCGAGAGCCGCCGTTCCCGGGCCGCCCGGGCCATCCACGGTGGGTCGATGCCGTCGGCGAGCCGGCCGTCGGCCCGCGCGTCGAGATAGCGGAAGTACAGCACGCAGAACACGACGACCAGCATCAGTGACCAGCCGTAGGTGATCTTCATGTACTCCAGGAACCGCCCGGTTGTGGGCCAGCGCCACATCAGCCAGCGATCCAGCGTGAGGAAGCCGTACGTCGCCAGCCAGGCCGGCCAGTTGCGCAGGACCGAGTTCGGGAGCACCACCGTCATCAGGAACGGGAACAGCATCATCGAGTAGTAGCCCTGGGCCAGTGACAGCACCAGCCATGAGGCGATCAGCAGCACGCCGGACGAGGTCAGCGCCCAGAAGAACGGGTCGCGCTCGGCGTAGTAGCGGTAGAGCAGCCACAGGCTGCCGGCCGCCAGGGCGACGAACAGCACCCGCAGCGCGATGATCAGCCACATCGGCAGGCCGTAGTAGACCCCGTTGCCCAGCACCGATGAGTTGAAGTAATCGCGGGTGGACAGGATGTAGGGGATCGTGTTCTGGAGGAAGGCGCGGCGATCCACGACCATCCGCCAGGCGATCACGTTGAGCGCCAACGGCACGCCCACCGCCATCGCCAGCACCCGCCACTGCCGATTGAGCAGTGGGATCAGCAGGAGCGGTGCCAATACGGGTTTGACCGTCAGTGACAGCCCGATGGCGAGGCCGGACAGCCATTCCCGGCTCTGCCGCCCGTCGAGCAGCCACCACAAGAACAGCACTTCGCACAGCAGGACGCAGCCGTTGATGTTGGTGAACACCAGCGTGTTGGTCACCGATTCGGTGACGAACGCGGCCGCGAGCAGGGCCGGCAGAGCGGGGGAGTTGAGCGTGAACTTGAACAGCCGAACCAGGACGACACAGGCGAGGATGATCGCCACCGTGTTGAGCGCGATGAACCAGTTCCGCGCGGCGAAGATGCTCTCGATGTAGCCGAATGGCGACATCAGCAGGGTGCCGCCGGGTGGATACAGGTAGTGCGGATCCACCTCGACGAAGACGTCGTTGTAGACCGGTTCGTGGTGGCGGAAGCGGCGCAACGCCCAGTAGACCGGGGCCCAGTCGTCGGTGATGTAGCCGTTGGTGGTCAGCACATAGCTGCGGTGGATGATCGACATGATCGCGATCGGCCACAGCGCCGTCCGCACCACGTCCTGAGTGCTGGGCGCACCGGTGCGGGACCGAAAAGCGTTGCGCAGGAGCGATGCGACTGCCACGTCGGCACCGTACACCGGATCGGTACGACAGCCCGTCAGGCGGGGCAGAAGGTGGCCCCCCGCGTCAGGCGGGGCAGAAGGTGGCCCCCCGCGTCAGGCGGGGCAGAAGGTGGCCCCCCGCGTCAGGCGGGGCAGAAGGTATCGGTCGTCGGGACGGTGCCGCTCTCGAGATAACCGAGGATCGGCGGCAAGGCGCACGCCGAGTAGATGCTGGCGCCGTGTCCGGTGCCCTGCCACATCGTCCGCCGACTGGTGGCGCCGGCGTTGATGATCGTCGCGGTGAGGGCAGGCACGCCCTGGCTGCCGACGATCGGGTCGTTCTGCACACCGAGCAGGAGCACGTCGACCTTGAGGTCCTTCGGGTCCTTGGGCGCCGCGCCGCTGGGCCAGTTCAGGCACTTCACCAGATTCAGGGCCCCGACCGCGCCGAACTCCGGGTAGGTCTTGCCCCAGGCGACGACGAGTTCCCGGACCCTGTCGGGGGTCGGCCGGTTGAGCGAGTCGCTGCAGGTGCTGACGAACTGGCCGTCGGTGCCGCGCAGCGCGTCGGTCTGATTGACCAGGCTGTTGAGCTGGTTGGTGTCGCCGGAGCGGGCCGAGGCCAGGGCCTTGGCGAGCTTGTCGGCGTTGGCGACGCGGTCGCCGGTCGGGTAGCCCAACGCGGTGACGATGGCGTTCGCCAGCACCGCCGCCGAGATCCCACCCGGGCCCTTGCCTGCGCGGGCGGCGGCCAGCAGCGCGTCGACCGCGCCCTTGGGATCGGGCCCGAGTGGACAGTTGACCGCCATGCACTGGGCTACGAAGGCGTCCAGCGACGCCTGTTGACCCTTGACCTGATCCTCGGCCGCGGCCTCGGCGGAGACGCCCGGCGGGGCGGGGGAGTCCAGCACCAGACGCGCGACCTTCTCCGGATGCGAGCCGGCATAGGCCAGCGCCACCTGGGCGCCGTTGCCGATCCCGATGAGTGCCAATCCCGGCACGTCCCAGGTGCTGCGCAGCCGCTCAAGATCCTCGGCGGCGCGTGCGCTGTCATAGGCCGAGTCACCCGGGGCGATGGCATCGGTACATCCGGTGGTGGCCGTCTGGACGATCGTGCCGAGACCGGCCACCGGGTCGTCGCCGGACTGGAACTGCGCCTGCTCCCGCATCTGCTGGCGATCGAATTCGTCGCGGCAGTCGATCGCGCTGGACATCCCCATGCCGCGGCGATCCACGGCGACGATCGGGTGGCGGTCCAGCACCTCGACGCCCGACCGGGAAAGCCACACCGGCAGTTGCAGCGACGAGGGCAGATCCGAGCCGGTGGTGAAAACCAGCGGACCGGCGTCCGGGGGCGTCTTGACCGATCGGGCGCGCATCACGCCGATGGTCACGGTGCCGGTGGCGCCGGCGATCGGGTCGAGGTCGGCGTCGTAGTCGGCGCACTCCAGCTTAACCCCAGGGGTCGGCCGGGCGCCGGCGTCGCCGAAGCCCTTGCCGGTGCAGTCCTTCCAGACCAGGTCATTCTTGGGGACGGCGATGGCCTGCGGGCCGCCGGGGGCGCTGCTGGTGACGGGGCCGGCGTCGGAGTTGCTGGCCGAGTCCGTGGCGAACTGCGGGTTGGCGGCCAGCCAGGGTGCGCAGCCGGTGAGCAATGTCAGCACCGCGCCGCCCACGCTGATCGCGGTGATCATCCGCCCCTGCCCACGCATGCCCACCACAGTAGCGACAGGGCAGCCGGCCTTCGGCCGCCGACGCGAGCGGCGGTGACGGCCGGCGCACCCGCATGAGCCCGATTGCGCCACGTCCCCGCGGTGCCCGCCGATACAGTCCTGCTATGGCCGGGCACCTGGTGGACCGACATCCCACTGTGTCGCCGCAACGACTGATCGCTCAACTGGTGCCGCCGCCCACCTTCTCCGACGTGAGTTTCGACAGTTACCGCCCGGATCCCGCCGAGCCGACCCAGTTCGCCGCCGTGCAGTCCTGCCTGCAGTTCTGCGACGAGGCGGTGCGCCGTCGTGGCGGCCGGCGCAAGCTCTTCGGCAAACGCGAGCCGCTGCCCGGAGTCGGGTTGTATCTCGACGGCGGATTCGGCGTCGGCAAGACCCACCTGCTGGCCTCGGCCTACTGGCGGCTGCCGGACTCCGCCGAGCATCCGCGGGCGTTCGCGACGTTCGGGGAGCTCACCCAGTTGGCTGGAGTCTTCGGGTTCGTCGAGTGCATCGAGTTGCTCGGCGACTACACCGTGGTGTGCATCGACGAATTCGAACTCGACGACCCCGGCAACACCACGCTGATCTCCCGGATGCTGTCCCAACTCGTCGAACGAGGAGTGTCGGTGGCCGCGACGTCGAACACTCTGCCCGAGCAGCTTGGCGAGGGCCGCTTCGCCGCACAGGATTTCCTCCGCGAAATCAACACGCTGGCGAGCATTTTCACCACCGTTCGTATCGAAGGCCCGGACTACCGGCACCGCGGGCTGCCGCCGGCGCCGCAACCGCTGTCCGACGACGAGGTCCGCGGGCGCGCCGAGGCGGACCCCGGGGCCACCCTCGACGACTTCGACGCGCTGTGTGCGCACCTGGCCACCATGCACCCGTCGCGGTACCTGACGCTGATCGAGGGGGTTTCGGCGGTGTGCGTCACCGGTGTTCACCCCCTCGACGACCAGGCCGTCGCCCTGCGACTGGTGTCGCTGACCGACCGTCTCTATGACGCCGGTATTCCGGTGGTGGCCTCCGGCGCGAAACTCGACAGCATCTTCTCGGCGGAGATGCTCGACGGCGGCTACCGCAAGAAGTACCTGCGGGCGACCTCCCGGCTGCTGGCGCTCGCCAGAGCCGGCGGCACTTAGATCTGGCGCACCATGACGACGTCGTCCTCGTAGGATTGGCCCAGCCGGAACCTCCGCGTACCGGTGATCTCGAACCCATGTTTGCGGTAGAACCGTTGCGCACGTTCGTTTCTCCGGTTCGCTCCCAACCACATCGCTGCGGCGCCGGATTCCTCCGCCCAGGTGATCGCGGACTGCATCAACCGATCCGAGGCGCCGGTGCCGTGGTGGGCGGCCAGGACGTACATCTTGGAGAGTTCGACGGCGGGCCGCTGCGGCACCGACGCGGCGATGTCAGGGTCGTCGCCGATCCCGCGAATCAGCATCGTGTAGCCGATGATTCGGCCATCACCGTTGGCGACCAGGATCGTGCCGTCAGGGTCGGCGAGATACCCGGCGAAGCGTTGGGGCGAGAGGTTCGCCGCTATCGCGGCCTCGATGTCGGCTGGGTCGACGGACGGTGGGCACGCCAGCGGGAAGGTTGCCGCGGCGACGGCGGCCAGTTCTGCGGCATCGTCGTCGCGCGCGGGCGTCACTGTGATCGACATCGCCGATCATGCTGGCACAGCCCGCGGTGCGCCTCCCGGGACCGGCCCGCCGGGCTCCTACGCTCAACCTGGTGACGACGACGACTCACCGCTGGGTGTGGATGGTTGCCGTCGCAGTGGCCGTCGCGGCCGTTCCCGCTCCGGCCGTTCCCGCTCCGGCCGGTCCTGCCCCCGGTCAGCAGGCATGCCCCCCGGGCCAGCATGAGGACACCGAAACCCCCGGGTTCCAGTGCGTTGCGGGGTGGTGCCCACCCGGCATGCTCCTCGACCAGGTGAATGAGTCCTGCGTCGCTGCGCCGGGGGTCCCGCCGCCGGCCCTGCCGAACGGTTGACGCGGCCCTCAGCCAGCGATTGTGCCGGCGTTTGACCATCCCCTGCATCAGCCATCCTCGGGTTTCATAGACTCAGTCCTATGGCAGGCCTGCATAAATCCCAAGAGCGCGTCGACCTCGGCAAGATCGAGAACCGCGCTGCGTCGGTGCCGAGAATGTTCCGCGATCGTGTTTCGGCGACGCCCAACACCGAAGCGTTCCGGTATCCCAGGGGCGGCGACTGGGAAAGCGTGACCTGGCGGCAGGTCGGCGACCGGGTCGACAACATCGCCGCAGGACTGGTCGGGCTGGGCATCAATCCGGAAGAGCGGGTGGCGCTGGCCTCGGGCACCCGCTACGAATGGGTGGTCGCCGACTTCGCGATCCTGGCGGCCGGAGCGGCCACCACCACCGTCTACCCGACCACCAACGCCGAGGACGTCGCCTACATCGTCGCCAACTCCGGCAGCCGAATCGTCATCGCCGAAGACCAGACGCAGGTCGACAAGCTTCGGGCGCACCGCGACGAGGTTCCCGCGGTGGAGAAGGTCGTGGTGATCGACGGCGAGGGTGACGGTGAGTGGGTGATGACGCTCGCTGAACTCGAAGAGCAGGGCCAGCACCTGCTCGCGGAGTCGCCCAATGCCGTCAACGACCGCATCGAGGCCATCCGCGGCGACCAGCTGGCCACCCTGATCTACACCTCGGGGACCACCGGCAAGCCCAAGGGCGTGCGGCTGATGCAGGAGTCCTGGACCTACACCGCCGCCGCCATGGACGCGATGGGAGTGCTGTCCGACAAGGACCTCAACTACCTGTGGCTGCCGCTGTCGCACGCCTTCGGCAAGGTGATGCTGGCCCTGCCTCTGGCCGTCGGATTCCCGACGGTCGTCGACGGCCGGGTGGACAAGATCGTCGAGAATCTGGCGATCATCAAGCCGACGATCATGGGCGCGGTCCCGCGCATCTTCGAGAAGGTGCACGGCCGGATCAACGAGACGATGGTCAAGGAGGGCGGCCTCAAGAAGACCATGTTCGACTGGGCCGTCGGCGTCGGCGTCCAGGTCTCGCGCGTCAGGCAGGCCGGCGAGAACGTCTCGCCGCTGCTCGCGGGGCAGTACAAGTTGGCCGACAAGCTGGTCCTGTCCAAGATCCGGGACCGCTTCGGCGGTCGCCTTCGGTTCTTCATCTCCGGCTCGGCTGCCCTTGACCGGGAGATCGCCCAATGGTTCGACGCCATCGGTGTGGTGGTCCTGGAGGGATACGGGCTGACGGAGACCTCTGCGGCGTCCTCGCTCAACCGGCCGAGCGCCTACCGCTTCGGCACGGTCGGGTGGACGTTGCCGCAGACCGAGGTCAAGATCGCCGAGGACGGGGAGATTCTGCTCAAGGGTCCCGGGGTGATGGACGGCTACCACAACATGCCCGAGGCCACGGCCGAGGCGATTGAGCCCGACGGCTGGTTCCACACCGGCGATATCGGCGAGTTGGACGCCGAGGGCTTCCTGCGGATCACTGACCGCAAGAAGGACATGTTCAAAACCTCGCAGGGCAAATACGTTGCGCCGTCTGCGATTTCGGCCCAGTTCAAGGGCATCTGCCCGTTCGCCAGCGAGATCATCGTCTACGGCGAGGGCAAACCGTACTGCGTCGCTCTGGTCAGCCTCGATGCCGACGGGCTCAAGGATTGGGCGGCCGGCCACGGCATGGCCGGAAAGTCGTTCGGCGAGATCGCCCGCGACCCGAAGGTCAACGAGGCCGTCTCGGGTTATGTCGAGCAACTCAACAAGCATCTCAACCGCTGGGAGCAGGTCAAGAAGTTCTCGATCATCGACCGCGAGCTGACCGTGGAGTCCGGGGACCTCACCCCCAGCCTCAAGCTCAAGCGCAAGGTCGTCGTGGACAACTTCCACGACAAGATCGACGATCTCTACACCGGCTAGGACACCCAACCGGGCCGTCTGGTTGACCCGAGGAGCCGAGACGATGAAGGCAGACCGCAACGCGATGCTGGGCGTGGCACTGGTCGGTGCCGCCCTGGCATCCGGCGGTCTGGCCCACGCCGAGGTGGCGGCACCCGAGGTGGGAGCGTCTTGCACGGCGGAACTGGACGGCGCGATGACGTTGCTGCCCGACGGGACGACCTACGCCGCCTGCCGGCACCAGTACGGTCCCGCATATGGCTGGGCGGCGGTTCAGACGCCGTTCCCCCCGAATGACACCTGGCTCAGCTACGGTCCGGTGATCACTCTGCACGGCGAGGGTATGCGCAATCCGAATCTCTCATCCGGGCCGTGGACGGCGACACCGCAGGATCCCGAGACGACGTGCCGTGTCACCCAGACCACCGTCGTGGAGGCGGGGGTGCTCGCGACACCCGAGGTTTCCGAAGGTGAGCAGGGTGCGCCGCTGACAGTGCAGATGCAGCCGAAACTGTTCTACGCAGAACTCGCCGGCGACTGCCTGTGGGTCAAGGATTAGCGACCGGACCGGTAGGACAGGGGTCGGCCCGCCGCGCACGGGGGGATGGCGCGGC